>JADEXW010000630.1 GCA_015206935.1 Pseudanabaenaceae cyanobacterium LEGE 13415
CTGTAGCACTCAAAAATCGATTTGGTATTACCTCCTGAAAATCTGATGTTTCTTCGCTTTCGTAAATCGCGAATTTTGCTTGGAATGACGATCGCTTTCTTAATCGCGACGTTAACGCATTCTCTTTTTGCCGCTGATCCTTTATTTGCAGATGCTCAAGCACTGATTAGTCTGGGTGCTAGGGTGGCAGGCACACCGACAGCAGAACGAGCGAGCGAATTGCTGATCGATCGATATAAAAAACTCGGTTATGAAGTCGAAGTTCAAACCTTTACTTATCCGAAGTTTTTTGATGCTGGATCAAGTTTGAGCATCGATGGAAAGACGATCGAGGCTTGGGCAATGGTGCGATCGATTGCTGGAAATCCGTCTGGGAGATTAGTTGCGGTTCCGAACTATGGCAAACCTGAAGATTTCAAAACGGTGGATGTGAGAAATCAAATTGCGATCGTCAAACGGGGCGGCGGGGTTCAGTTTATTCAGAAGATTGAGAATGCAGCGGCAGCAGGCGCGATCGGGGTTCTGATTGTGAACAATCAGCCTGGGAACATTCGCGGGATGTTGATGAAGCCTTCTACCATTCCAGCCGCTTCCCTGCCTCAAGATGTGGGCACATCATTGTTAGAGCAAGCACAGAAAACGACGGTTCAAGCAACTTTGACGGTGAAAGCTCAACCGGATGCTTTAGGGCGAAATGTGATTGCTCATTTACCGAATGTGAAACAGCCGAAATTGATTATTGGTGGGCATTTTGATTCGGTTGAAAACTCTCCAGGTGCAAATGATAATGCTTCGGGAACTGCGGTTGTGTTGGGCATTGCTCGATCGCTCGCGAAATCACCCGCAGCAAAGCAAATTTGGTTTATGGCATTCGATGGTGAGGAAGATGGGTTGAAAGGCTCAGAAGCATTTGTCGATCGAGCAACTCAGCCGTTTCTTTCGGGTCTCAAAGCGATGTTGAACTTTGACATGGTTGGAGTCAACGATCGATTGTTGTTGGATGGCTCAGGAACAATGACCTCGATCGCACAATCGATTACAGGCGATGTGAACTCTAGTCGCTTTGGTGGAAGTGATCATGCGTCGTTCAAATCCAAGAATGTTTCAACTTTGTTCTTTTTCCGAGGCAAAGACCCGAACTATCATTCACCCAATGATAAGACTGTCGATCCTCGATTGTTGAAAGAGACACAGGATGAGGCACTGAAGATTGTTCAAAAAGTTCTTCAGTAAAGCACTAAGCTTTCGACTCACTATCGCTCATCGCAGATACAATACTCTGGTGTTTGACTGGACTATGAATGACGATGAGTAATGAATCGATCGATCTACCTGAAGGCTGGACTTCTGTTAAATTCTTTGAACTTGCTAAACAAAACAGCAATTCAATTAAGCGCGGACCTTTTGGAAGTGCAATCAAGAAAGAGTTTTTTGTCTCATCTGGCTACAAGGTATATGAGCAAAAAAATGCAATTTATAATGATTGCAATTTAGGAAGTTATTATATTGACGAAGCTAAGTTTATCGAACTTCAAGATTTTCAGGTTCAGGCGGGCGATATTATTGTTAGCTGTTCTGGTACTGTCGGAAAGATCTCTGTTCTTCCTGAAACAGCAGAGAAAGGAATCATTAATCAAGCATTACTCAAGATCAGTCTAGATCAAAGAATCGTTCATACTAATTACTTCATTTATCTATTTAATTCAGATTTCTTCCAAAATATATTTCTAGGTAATACTCGTGGATCTGCAATGCAAAATATTGCATCAGTCAAAGCTTTAAAGCAAGCAGAACTTTTACTTCCACCGATCGCTGAACAAAAACGCATTGTTGCCAAGATCGAGGAACTTCGATCGAGAACTCAAAAAGCACGAGAAGCCTTGGAAGTGATTCCGCGTTTGTGCGATCGCTTTCGTCAATCCGTTCTTGCTGCTGCTTTCCGAGGTGACTTAACCGCTGATTGGCGCGAAGAAAATCCTGATGTTGAACCGGCGGAAGCTCTACTAGAGAGATTTAGGAAAGAGCGGTATGACAGATGGAAATCAGAACGCATTAGCAAAGGAAAGAAACCTGACCCAGCACAATACAAAAAACCGAAACCAGTAGATTCCTCAGAACGCCCGACCCTACCTATCCAATGGACATGGGCAACTGTAGAAGAATTAGCAGAAACATCACTAGGAAAGATGCTGGATCAAGGAAAAGAAAAAAAAGGTCAATCTTTTCACTACCTCCGAAATATTAATGTCCGTTGGAATCACATAGACACGACAGATTTACTACAGATGTATTTTGAGGAAGATGAACTAGAGCGATACAGCGTTAAATTTGGAGATATTCTTATCTGTGAAGGGGGTGAGCCAGGACGAGCAGCAGTTTGGACAGGAAATTCAGACGCTTTTAAGTACCAGAAGGCATTACATCGAGTCCGACCATTTCTACCATTAGAATCGCTTTGGCTGATCTACCATCTAAAATTTGAAGCAGGTACGGGCGCTCTAGAACAGTACTTTACAGGTACAACAATCAGGCATTTTACAGGTGTAGCACTTGCAAGATATTCAGTTCGATTGCCAAGCCTTGCAGAACAGAAAGAAATTATTTTGCGCATTCAAAAGCTGTTTGCAATCATCGATCGCATTCAACATCAATACGAAGCATCAGCACGACGACTTGAGAAGCTCGATCGAGCCATTCTTACCAAAGCCTTTCGAGGGGAACTCGTACCGCAAGATCCAAACGATGAGCCTGCATCGGTGTTACTTGAGCGAATTCGGGAAGAGCGATCGAAGAATAACAATAAGCCAATCCAGCGCAAACGGTAAAATGAGAGAAAGCGATCTACGAACGAGGCAAACTATCATGAGCAAAGAAGAGCAACTCTTAGAATACTGGCGTGAGCTTCCGCCAAATGCTCAAGATCAAGTCCTCAACTTCATCGCAGAACTAAAAAATCAAACCGAAAGCGTCGATCGCGGCACTCAGCTTATTGCTCGAATGCGGGGCAAAGCAACCCGAAAATTTACAACCGATGAAATCATGAATTTAACGCGATCGGACACATGACCACTACACTCGTCGATACTAATGTACTTCTAGATGTTTTCAACGAAGATCCAAACTGGTTAGAACGGTCATCGCAGCAACTTACGCTTTGTGCAAATCAGGGATTTTTAGCCATCAATCCAATTATTTATGCCGAAGTGTCAATCAACTTTGAACAACCGGAAGACCTTGAAGCGGCGTTATTAGTAACTGATTTTCGCCGTGAACCGTTACCCTGGGATGCAGCATTCCTAGCTGGACAGAGCTACCTTGAATATCGTCGGCGCGGTGGCAATCGTCGATCGCCGCTCCCAGATTTCTACATAGGCGCTCATGCAG
>JADEXW010000631.1 GCA_015206935.1 Pseudanabaenaceae cyanobacterium LEGE 13415
GTATTAGTATTGTTCGCGGGATAGCGACTCAGCGAGTTCATCAAAATCCCAAAGTACCAGCCCGACGGGTTTTCATACCAGAGTCCTAAGTTGAGCTTGTCGGCTCCCGCAAATCGCAGTTCTCTTCCATTTTCGTTAGGATTCACGCTTTCTAGAATCTTAGGATCGTTGAGCGTGTAACCGACTAAACCAAACACATTCGGAGCAATCTGAGCATTGAGCGCGGCTTCTAGTCCTTGCGTTCTGACTTTGCCTAAATTTTGCCAAGTACCTGATATCCCATTGACAGGTGGTGCAATTCGCTGAAACGCAATTAGATCAGAGATTGTATTGTTGAAATAGCTCAGTCTCAGTAATGCAACCTTGCCAATTTTCTGATCAATGCCGACATCAAAACTATTGCCTCGTTCAGGTTTGAGATCGGGATTTCCGATGTTTGTTGGATTCGCGTTAAATAGGTTTGCAAGCGTTGGAGTGCGAAAGTTGCGAATGTAGTTCGCTCTAAGCGTAGTTGAATCGCCTAATGCCCATTTCGCGCCGACTGTGGGAGAAGTGGCTGAACCATTGGACAAAGTACTAAAATCGTGACGAACTCCCAGACTGACTGTGAATGCTGGAACAATATCGATCGCATATTGCGCGAACAATGCTCCCTGCCCAATACTATCGTTATAGTTCTCTCGAACCACATCAGTCACAAGATTCTGAGTAATGTTGCGAACTTGAGTATTGCGATAATCAAAGCCATAAATCAAAGTTTGATTAGCAGCAACTTTCCAATTGTGCTGAAGTTGTGCGCCCAGCGATCGCTGTCGAGTCTCAAAGCGTTGTTGAATCTGAGGAGTGCGTCTCAGAACTGCTTGACCTCCGACAACCGATAGGGTATCTGCAAACGCAGTTCGGTTATCAAATCGCGTGTTGAGATAGTCGAGATACACTCGTGCCGTCAGAACCGAATCATTTCCGGCTCCCAGTTGAGTTGTTAAGAGTAGATCACTCAAGACTTGATCAGTGTACTTGCGATTGTTGTCAGTCAGAGAGTTGAAGAAGCCTTGACCAAAGATCGGATCAGGAATCGGTGCGCCACCGGGAACGCCTTGTTCTTTAGGCAAGTAGAACGTATTGAAGCTGAGGGTTGTACGCTCTCCTAACTTTGTCTCCAACCTCAGATTCAGGTTCTCATACTTCGCATCATTGTTCTGTCTGCGTCCGGAGAATCCACCTGATGAGAACTTATAATCGTTGTCTGCTTGAATCCGATTGTAGCTAAATGAATAGTTCAGTCCCTCAAGCTTTCCGCCCAGTTGAATCGCTTCCTCATCATAGCCATAGCTTCCGACCCTGACTCGTGCTGTTCCGCCTGACTCAATTCGGCGAGTAATAATGTTGATGATTCCCCCGATCGCATCTGAGCCATACAGCGTCGAACCGCCGCCGGGGAGTACCTCAATTCTTTCGATCGTATCGGTTGTAATCTCCGAGAGATCGAATCCCCCTCCACCCAAATTATTAATCGGACGACCATCGAGCAAGATCAATACCTGATTCATATTCGAGCCGCGAATGAACTGCCCACTCAGCGCATTTACTTCAGTTCCAACCGTTCCATCTCCCAGAATACCTGGTAGAAACTTCAATGCTTCTCGAACCGTTCTGGCTCCTTGTTGTTCGATCTGTTGTCGATCGATAACATAAGTCGGACGAGTCGAATCCCGCAGCGTCCCTTGTCCCCGAAATGGAGTCGAAACAGGCTGCTTTAGTACTCTATCCGTATAGATAATCTCTTCTTCGGGTTCTGCGGCTATTGCAGAACCGCACAATCCCATCACAAAAATGCACACAGCAATCTGCTGCGATCTCAGTTCAAAGCTCATCGCCAATGTCCTAAATGATTAGTAAAGTCGCCAAAAATCGAGCCGATCCGCGAAGTGCGATCGACAGTTAAAGCAGTACATCAAATCAGCTAGGCACTAATTTAGATAAGCTTGATAGTCGAAATTGAACCGAGCAAAAACTTGGCTAGACATCATCTGTACCTCGCAGATTCTAGAAATTGAAGTGGATTTCCATTGGTGGGCATCCTGACTAAGAGGTGTAAAACCTCATCACAGTTGCGGGACAGCGCCGGATTCGCACCGAACTTTCCCCCTTATGTTTGATGGCTGTTCCCCATCAAAACCAATGTTGTTCTAAACCATACCACACTCGAAGACAGCAGCATATAGATTTTCTCGATCGTAGTATTTTCCTGGCATTGGGAATCAGAGATTGGGTTTTACAAGCAGTCTAATGAAATCTAGTTGCATTAAATTGATAGCTAGAATATGAATATTTTCAACAAAAAAGATCAAAAACCTTACGTAAAAGGATTTAACGATCTTTTTAGCTTTTGATACTTGCAATAATTTCTCAATTAGATCAATAATCCTAAGATGTTCGAGAAATTATTGAGGTCACGGAGTTGCTATGCTTGCAACCTTCTTAATCATGTTTCGGGAAGGGGTTGAAGCTGCATTGATTGTCGGAATCATTGCCAGCTACCTCAGACAAACAGGACGAACTCGACTGATGAAATACATCTGGGTCGGGATTCTACTCGCAACTCTGATGTGTCTTGCAGTAGCGCTGATCCTACAGTTCACCAGTCAGGAATTTCCAGTCCAACAGCAAGAACTTTTTGCTTCAATTATTGCCTTCATTGCGGTTAGCGTACTGACCTGGATGGTGTTTTGGATGCGGCGAGCAGCACGATCGATCAAAGGTGAACTACAGTCGCAAGTCGAAGCTGCGATTCAATCAAGCGATCGAACTGGAATTGCATTAATCGGCATGGCATTCTTAGCAGTTGCCAGAGAAGGCTTAGAAACCGTTGTCTTTTTAATGGCTACCTTTCAGCAAAATGTAGGAATTGGCGCTCCGATTGGGGCATTTCTCGGATATGCAGCCGCGATCGCAGTCGGTTACGGAATCTATCTCGGTGGCGTTCGTCTCAATCTACGGCAGTTCTTTCGCTGGACAGGTGCATTCATCATCCTGGTAGCTGCTGGACTGATGGCAAGTGCAGTCCGAGCGGCTCACGAAGCAGGCGTTTGGAACTTGCTGCAAGATTTAGCATTTGATAGTAGTAATGTGATTCCGATTCACAGTGTTATTGGAGCAACATTAGCTGGAATTCTCGGCTACAACGATACGCCGAGTGTGAGCGAACTCGTTGCTTACTTTGGTTATCTCGTTCCAACAATGGCTCTGTTTTTACTCGGTGGCAATCGTAAGCCATCTACAGCAGCGCGTCCTTCTTAGTAAAAAATCAGGTGAGATATGATGAAAACTTTAGTGCGATCGCGCCTTTTGATTCTCTGTGCTAGTTTGATT
>JADEXW010000118.1 GCA_015206935.1 Pseudanabaenaceae cyanobacterium LEGE 13415
CTAGAAAGACTGGTCGAGCAATCTCCCTCTGATGCTAGACTTTCCCAACTCACGCGATTGTTCAACTCAAGCTATCACTTAGCTTATCTCCAAGATCAGCCAAAACAATGGAGAACGCTAGAAAATCAAGTGATCAAGCTCGCTCAATCTGGTTTCCAGAATCATGCTGCTGAGATCGGGAAACAATACCGTCATCAAAAGCGCGATCGTACTCGCCAACGGTTGAAAGTTGGTTATCTTTCCTACTGTATGGCAACGCATTCGGTGGGTTGGTTAGCTCGCTGGCTTTTTCAACACCACGACCGAGATCAAATCGAGCTTCACGGATATTTTCTCGGTTATCGAGAAGCCTTCGATCCACTGCAATCTTGGTATGCGGATACGGTTGAATATGCTCATAAATTTACAACTTACGCAGAAGCCACCTATCTAGAAATCGCGGATCAGATCTACCAAGATGAGATTGATATTCTGATTGATCTAGACAGTATCACGCTGGATGTAAGCTGTCAGATTCTCTCACTCAAACCTGCTCCGATTCAGGCGACTTGGCTGGGTTGGGATGCTTCTGGTTTACCCACGATCGATTACTTCATCGCTGATCCTTATGTTCTTGCCGAAGATGCTCAGAGCTACTATCACGAAAAGATCTGGCGGTTACCTCAAAGCTATATTGCTGTAGATGGCTTTGAAGTCGATCCACCGACACTCCGACGTGAAGATCTCGACATTCCTGAAGATGCGATCGTGTTTCTCACTGCACAACGAGGCTACAAACGTCATCAAGATCACGTCCGTTCTCAACTGAAAATTATCAATCAAGTTCCGAATAGCTACCTCCTGATCAAGGGAATGGCTGACGCGAAATCCGTTCAAGAATTCTTTCTCAAACTTGCTCAAGAAGAAGGCGTATCTCACGATCGACTCCGATTTCTCAAAGGCGATCCGTCCTGTCCGGTTCATCGCGCCAACTTACAAATTGCGGATGTCGTTCTCGATACTTTCCCATACAACGGCGCTACTACCACAATGGAAACGCTTTGGATGGAAGTCCCGATCGTGACTCGTGTGGGTGAGCAGTTCGCCGCACGCAACAGCTACACAATGATGATGAATGCGGGAATAACTGAAGGGATCGCTTTTAGCGATCGCGAGTATATTGAATGGGGTGTACGCCTCGGAACGGATGCAGCCCTGCGGCAGAGTGTCATTTCCAAGCTACATCAATCGAAGCGATCGGCTCCATTGTGGAATGGTAAACAGTTCGCTCGTGAGATGGAACGCGCTTATCAGCAGATGTGGGCGATCTATACCCAAAGCTAATCGATTGTGTGAATTGTATTGATTTCTGGAGGTTGCTTTGAGTGCTTCAGCTATTTTCGATTGCGTTGCTATCCCTGAGCGGACAAAATCCCTGAAAATTCTGATTTTGACGAATCTCTATCCCCCTCAAGTTCTGGGCGGATATGAGCGCTCGATCGCAGATTTTGCAAGATTGCTTCAACAGCGTGGGCATCAAGTTCAAGTGCTGACCAGTGATGCTCCAGGACTGTTTGGTGTACATGAAAGCCGCTATCCGGAACCTCCCATCGATCGAGCCTTTCTATTATTAGGTGAATGGTCTTCAGAGGGAGCAAGACACTTTGATCAAGAAACAATTCGCGATCGCATTCAGAGCAATCTCCAAGCTTTGAATCAATCCATTGATACTTTTCAACCTGATGTTTGTTTTGCTGGCAACTTAGATTTTCTCGAAGCTGGAGTCGAATTAATTGACGCGCTTTTGAGTCGAAACATTCCGATCGCACATTATGTAATGAATGCGAATCCGGGCTATGCTCCTGAGTTTGCACCCAGACGATCGAGCTATCGATACATCACTTGCAGCAATTGGATCATTCATAGTTTGGTTGAGAAGGGTTATCCGATCGCGAATGCTCAAACCATTTATCCAGGTGCAGATGTCGAAACTTTCTATCAGCCAGAATTACCGAAACGCGATCGACTGAGAATTGCTTATGCCAGCTTAGTCGCGCCCTACAAAGGAGCCGATATCTTAGTCGAAGCTCTGGCGATTCTGAATGCGAGCGGGATCGAGTTTAGTGCCACGATCGCAGGCGGGACATTCTTACCTGAATTTGTTGAAGCATTGAAATCGTTTACAGATGAGGAAGGATTAAGCGATCGTATTGAATTCCCTGGTGTACTCTCCCGCCAGCAACTTCGAGAACTCTATCAAACTCACAATGTTCTTGTGTTTCCTTCTCGCTTCCAAGAGCCGTTTGGAATCAGTCAAATCGAAGCAATGGCAGCCGGACTCACACTCATTACCAGTGGGACAGGTGGCGCAGGTGAAATTGTCTATCACGGTGAGGATGGATTGCTCTTTGAGTCTGAGAATGCTCTCTCTCTTGCAGAAGCTCTATCATCACTTGCGGCAAACCCTGAAGTTTGGGAACAACTTGCCTATAAGGGACAGCGTAAAGCGATGACCGAATTTACCCAAATGAAAGCGCTGTTCAAGCTAGAAAGCATTCTGTTGGAACTTGTTGCTGTTTAATTGAAATCGGATAGATAGAAATGTCTCTTTTTGTTCCCTCTCTCAAAGCTCGTGGACATCTAGAAAATGTTCATATCACAGTTGGTATTGTTGGATCTCGCAAGATTCTACAAGACGATGACTATGGCTCTAAAGGATGGTCAGCGTTAGGGCAGCATCTGACAATCTATGGCTTTGATGCGGATGAAGAAGCTTGTGAAGCTGCAAATGCAGAACTAGAGACCCGAAAAGTGGCTTGGCAAGAAAAGCACATTCCATTAGCGCTTGCAAGTCAAGTGGGGGAAGCAACGCTCTATGTAACAGGTCATCCCGCTTGTAGTTCGCTGTATCCTCCGAATGAGTCTCTAATCTCTCGCTTTAATGGTTTTGAGCATTCGATGAAGCCAGCTTTCTCGATCGAGCTTGAGACAACCACGATCGATCAGTTTTGTATGAACGAGAATGTTGAATTCGACTTTCTCCAAGTGGATGTTCAAGGCGCTGATTTAGATGTTCTAAAAGGGGCAAGAGCGGCTCTTGAAAGTTGTCTTTTAGGGGTTCAGGTTGAAGTCGAATTCATCCCGCTTTATCATCAGCAACCGTTATTCACCGATATTGATTTATTTCTCAGAGATTACGGTTTAACTTTGTTTGATCTGGTAACTGATAATCCTTGGTGTCGTGTGACGCGATCGTGTTCTCCAATTCGCTCTGCAACTCGTGCGGGTCAACTCACTTGGGCAGATGCTTGCTATCTTCGTGATCCGCTTCAGCACCAAGCAAATTCAACTCAAACACCTGCTCAAATTCTAAAGCTTGCCTGCCTCGCAGATGTTTTAGAGTTTCCTGACTATGCACTTGAGCTATTATGCTATGTCACGATTAAGTATGGCAATGATCCAATCTATGACTTTGCTCCGGTGATTGTAGAGGTCTTCTCTCAGTTTTCAGAGTTAGCAAATCAAGGGATTGATGCTTTTGTGAATGCAATGCGCGATCGGTTAAGTTCTACCTTGCTGTAATAGTCATCGGAATATCCTCTGGTCTGCCGCCTCGATCGTCGAACCAGCCAACCCCTTCTTGAAACATAGATAGCCGTAAAATGCAGGTGCCTGGACGATCGGGTGCTTTAATCGTTGTGTTAATTCCTGCTTGATTGAAGACACCGAAAGTCCAGTCTTTTCTATGAAGTAGCATCCAAGGAATCGGAACCATTTCTCCTTCGATGACCTCACCGTTTTCACTGAGCCAACGGTAAGAGAAGTTAACTGGATGCTTGATCTTGTTCTGTTCTGCACGAAGCGCACTGTGCCACGGAAAATTACTGTCAGATTGAACGATCGTAAATAATTTAGCTGTTTTCCCAGCAGCAATCTCTTTTGGAACTCGAATTTTACTGAATGTTTGAGCAAAAACCTGCTGTTTTACATCAATCCGAACGGGTAGCTCGTACCGTTCTTTAATTTGACCTGATGAAGTGTCTCCTTTCGCTAGATTCAGCACTAATCGGTAAGTCCCATAGTTGTCTGGGAGAACAATAAAGCCAGTAGCGCGAACATAGTGATTCGGATGAGTTACTCCAGGAATGAATACTCTACCTCGCTCCGCAACTTGGCTATTTTGGTCATAAAACTGTGCTTGGACGGCAATTGAGCCACCTTGAATCCCTGTGTCATATCCTAACCAATCAGAAACTCCTGTATTTCTGAGATCTAGTTGCACTGGAATTGTGTTACCTGGCGCACCTAAAAGCGTGTTGCCATCAAAAGGCTGATTCAGAATTTGAACTCGTTCTATTTTGCCATCTAGTCCCTTGAAATAAGAATCTGAGGTTTTCGGTAAGCCTGTGATGCCTCGAAACACGAGTCGGGCACTCCGCTCGATCGGGCTATCATGCAACCACCACAATCGTCCCACTCCGACCTCAGCATTGGCATCGATTTCTGCTGGGATTCCATTCCAATCAGGTTTGAGAAATTCGACAGTAAATGCTCCAACACATTGAACAAAGGTCGAAAAGAGCAAGAAGACAAAAAAGCACACTAACGAATAGTTAATTCTTCTCCGAATTTTAGCGCCGCGATCAATAATATCGGCTAATGCGTATCCAACTAAGAGACAAAACACAGGTAGAGCATCTGCTAAGAATCGATTACCATAAGTCCAAGAAGCCCACCAGACCGAAAAGAAACAGTAGTTGATAAACAACATAACTCCAGCACTAGTCAAGCAAAGTAGTAATTGTTCATCTTGCTTAGTTCTAGATTTGAAGACCTGTCGGACTCCAGGAAACATAAACAATAGAACTGGGGAAAACGTGAATAACCCACGAGCAGGACTGAACAGGAGTCCCAAAGAAGCTTGGGTAAATTGCTCGATCGAGAAATTGTACAGCCCCGTAAAGCTACCATAGCCGCCTAAAAGCGAACCAAAATAATATAAATTCCAACTTATACTCAGAAGAGCAGAAGGTAGACCCAACAATAAAAAGATGCAGTCGCGACGGTAAGCAACGATCGCATAGATAATTGCTGCGGTTGAAAAAACAGCATCTGTGGGACGAATTCCAGGTAAGAAGCCACAAAAAATTCCTGCTGTTAGTAACAAGAATCGTCTTGCTTTACCATGAGTTCGATTTGCCTTTAATAAACAAAGTAAAATGCTACAGACTGCCAGATTCGCCCCGGTATGCTGCAACATTGACTGAGAATTTGTCACCCAATTTTGAGTTGCAAAAGCATAGGTAAATGTCAGGATTACGCAGACTGTTTGATTAAATTTCAGCCGAGTTGCTAAGTAAAAGAAGACTACTGCGATCGAAGTGATCAAAGTTCCTGCAAGCTTCTCAAAATCAAGTCGATCGGGTTCAAAAATAGCAGACTGAATGTTGAATGAATAGAGTGTGTTCTGTAGGAAGCTGTCATGAGTGAGATGCTGTATCCAGCGAATCCCTGCAAAGATTACATAGAAAGGAAAGGTAAGGATTGCAATGCCGATTGGATAAGCAGAGGTTAAATGTCCATTGGGAGACTCTGTAAAGAACCACACTACATTATTGGTAAAGTAATTGCCTCTAAAATTATCAAAATTGAGTTGATGGTTAAAAAGCCAGTTAAACGCTAGTAGTGTATTGGGTACTGAATCATGCGTTGTGATTGTTCTGTCGTTTGCAAGATAAACATAGACACAGCTTGCAAAAATTAAACAACATTCAACTGCAAGCGAATGCTTTCTTAACCAATCACTAATATTCATAACTCGATGGGGGCTGATCTAGCTCAATGAAACTAACAATAATGGAATGGCAAGAGAGGCAGATTCGGGAGTCAACAAGTGAGTTGTTAATCTCAGGAAGTAGCTGAATGCCAATGCTCAAAGATACCAAAGCCTTGCTTAAGCGAGTAGCGAAAAAACACGGACAGTTTTTGTTACTGTTTGCAGAAGCGATCGAGATATGAACCTTGCTTCTAAGTGAGTAAGACGATGTTCTAGATAGTTGTATTCAAATACTGCTGAAAATCGAAGAATTTTAGTAATGCTTTCAAAGGAGTTCGATCGCTAATCGGTGTCCGGTTCTCAATTTCTTGAATCGTCTCGGTTGTCAAATGGCGAAATACAGTGTGCCGCAAAGTGTCGATCGCACTTTCTGGAAAGCCCTGAATTTCATTCTCAAATCGAGCGAATCGACTTTTCGCAAAGTTGACTTGAAAGCGCGATCGCTTCAACAATCGGTGTCGAATGTTCTCGGCAAGACTTGGATCTGTTGTTTCTAATTGTTCGATCTTGCCTGTCATCAACAATGGAACAACATCTAAGTTTTCTTCTAGAAATAGTAAACTTCCTTCCCGGTTGTACATTTCAATGCCGTCGATTCCTAATGCTCCCAAATCGGCTAGAGCTAAAATTCGAGCCACGATCGACAACTCTGGATCATCTAATGCAGGTTGATAAATCGCTTGCTGCTCTGGATCAAACGCGCAAATCGTGGCATTGATAGAAGAACGAATAATTGCTCGATCGACATTTGTGAAAATTCCTGGACACACAGAATCGATGTAATCTAGCAACTGTTCGATCGTGGCTGTTTCGCTGACTCCGCTCGATCGAGTTCGAGTCGCATGAGTTTGGGACTGTGCCTGAAAGATTTGAACCATGTCATGGGCGACTACACACAGATCGAGCAATCGCTCGATTTGATCAATCTCATCAGAGGTTAAATCAGCACGAATGGATTCAAAGATGAACTGCGATCGCCGTTGCACCTGAGCAATATGATCGCGGGTGTGATAGTACAACTGATGCGATTGAATCTGTCGATCGAATTCTTGTAGCGCGAAGGATTTAACTTGATCAATACAATCCGTCAGGTCGTTAGATTGCTGTGTCTCACAACTCATCGAATCGAAGAAGGTTAGGAAGTATACCAAATTGTAGTAGATGCGTTAAAAAGATCTCAAGGACTTCCGAATCGATAGCCTTTTCCATAGACCGTCGTAATCAATTGCGTTTCTCCTTTGGCTTCGATCTTTCGCCGCAGTAATCGAATTTGTGCAACTAAAGCATTGCTCGTCGGTTTCTCACTGTCACTCCAAAGGTGTTGTGAAATCTGTTCATGCGTGAGTAACTGATTTGGTTGTTTCATTAGATATGCAAGCAGTTGACATTCTTTTTCCGAAAGCTCGATCGATCTTCCATTCCGATACGCCACTTGGTTTTGCAAGTCTAATTCCAGATCTTCAACTTTTAATCGTGCGATCGCAGCAGGCTCGATCGTGGTGGGTCGTCTTAATAAGGCTCTGACTCGCGCTAGTAGTTCTCGTAGTTCAAACGGTTTTACGAGATAATCATCGGCTCCCGCATCGAGTCCTTGAACGCGATCGTCGATCGTATCTTTTGCCGTGAGGAATAAAACGGGAGTCACATCTCCGCGAGATCGTAGACTTTGGCAGATTTCTAAACCTGATTTTCCGGGAAGCATCCAATCGAGAATCAGCAAATCGTATTGACTTGTAGAAGCCAGTTGAAACCCTCGATCGCCTTCTTGGGCAACATCGACTTCATAGCCCTCGCGAGTCAGCATCAGGCTTAAGGGTTGCGCCATTTCGAGTTCATCATCTACTAATAGAATTTTCATGCCATTCGACCGAGGGAAAAAACGAGCGCTCCAGATCTAATATAGAGATTCCCCCAATTATTTTGATGGATATGTTGACGGTCGCATTGCCGAAAGGCGCACTCTTGAAAGACAGTATTCGGTTATTGAAAGCGATCGGGCTAGATTTTAGCGCGTTTCTCGAATCCGGCAACCGCCAACTTCAAATTACTGATCCAACCGGTACAGCAAAAGCGCTTTTGGTAAGAAATTCAGATGTTCCAGTGTATGTCGAATACGGACAGGCACAACTCGGAATTGTGGGCTACGACGTGCTGAAAGAAAAAGCTCCGAATGTAGCTCATTTAATCGATCTGGGGTTTGGACAATGCCGCATGTCAGTGGCGGTAAAAGCTTCGAGTTCTTATCGATCGTCGTTGGAATTGCCGCTGCATGGTCGGGTCGCTTCTAAGTTCGTTCACTGTGCGCGGGAGTATTTTGAAACTCTAGATTTGCCTGTGGAAATTGTGCCGCTGTATGGCTCAGTTGAACTCGGCCCAATTACCGGAATGTCAGAAGCGATCGTCGATTTAGTGGCGACCGGAAACACGCTGAGAGAGAACGGCTTGATTGAAATTGATGTGCTATTCCAGAGTACGGCTCGATTGATTGCTCATCCATTAAGCTACCGATTGGATACGGACAACATCAGCCAACACATTGAAAACATTCGGACTCAAATTACTGCTTCGATCGTATGATTTCTTCTCGCCGCCCTAAAGAGACTGACTGGCGTTTGTTTCTCCGTCTTGCACCCTACGCCCGTCGGAATCTCCGATTGTTGTTATTGTCGATGGTGTTTTTAGTGCCATCTGCGATCGCAAGTACAGCCCAACCGATTCTAATCGGAAAAGCTGTCTCTCTATTGAAGCAAGAATCTTCAGCTTACGATTTTCCCTTTGGCTTTTTGCGGAGTCTACCGATTAGTGAAGGACTGAATGCCTTAACGCTGTTGTTACTTGGAACAGTACTACTGAGATTAGTGTTTGATGCGTCTCAGGGCTTTCTTGTTCAAAATGTGGGACAGCGGATTACAGCCAATATTCGCAATGATTTGTTTGATCATGTGACTTCTTTGGCGGTGCGATTCTTTGATCGGACTCCGGTTGGAAAGTTGATCACACGATTAACCAGTGATGTTGAAGCGTTGGGAGAAGTCTTTTCGACAGGTGCGATCGGCGTTGTAGGCGATTTGTTTACGATGCTCGTAATCACAGTGGCGATGTTCTTATATCAGTGGCAACTTGCATTACTGTTGATTTTGATGCTGTTTCCTGTGACTGCATTAATTGTTTACTTTCAGCAGCAATATCGTAAAGCGAACTATCGAGCGCGTGAGGAACTGTCAGAATTAAACTCGATGCTGCAAGAGAACATCACTGGAATTGGCGTAGTTCAGTTGTTTCGACGTGAGAAATTTAACAGTGATCTCTATCGCCAAGTGAATCAGCGGTATATCAAAGAAGTCGATCGAACAATCTTCCACGATTCCGCTGTGTCCGCCACATTAGAATGGGTTTCTTTAGTAGCAATTTCTGGTGTTCTTGGTGTTGGCGGTTGGCTTGTGACAGGTGGAAATCTCAACTTCGGAGTGCTTTCGACTTTCATTCTTTATGCACAACGATTGTTTGATCCGCTGCGTCAGTTTGCTGAGAAATTCACCGCAATTCAGGCTGGATTTACCGCCGTGGAAAGGGTGAGCGAGATTTTGAATGAACCGATCGAGATTCGCGATCGGGCTGATGGTCACATTCCCCCTTCTTCTAATGCAGGCGAAATTCGCTTTGAAAATGTTTCGTTTGCCTACAAAGCAGATGAATATGTTTTGCAAAACTTAGATTTCATCATTCGTCCCGGTGAGCAAGTGGCGTTGGTAGGTCCAACTGGAGCCGGAAAAAGCTCGATTATTCGCTTGCTTAGTCGATTGTATGAACCTACACAAGGTAGAATCTTGCTCGATGGTGTAGACATTCGAGACTTACCCCAAGCAGAATTGCGGCGACGAATGGCAATCATTTTGCAGGATGGCTTTCTCTTTGCAGGTGATGTGAAAAGCAACATTACTTTGGGTGAATCGTATAGCTTTGAGCAAGTACGATCGGCTGCCGAGCAAACGAACGTCGATCGCTTTATCGAACAGTTGCCTCAAGGCTACGATACGATGCTGCGAGAACGCGGAACCAATCTTTCTGGAGGACAAAAACAGCTACTTGCATTCGCTCGTGCTGCCATTCGCGATCCTAGAATTTTGGTACTAGATGAAGCAACTGCCAGCTTAGATGTGGGAACTGAAGCTCTCATTCAAGATGCGTTAGAGCGATTGCTAGAACATCGAACGGCGATTATTATTGCTCACCGACTTTCTACGATTCGGAATGTCGATCGTATTCTCGTTCTCAAACGGGGTCAATTGGTCGAATCGGGAACGCATGAAGAGCTTCTGCACTTAGGCGGACTCTATGCAAGTCTGTATCACTTACAGATGCTTGAAAGTTAGTCGCGCTTCGTTTGATGCGGCTAATGCCCCCTAAATCCCCCAAATTTGGGGGACTTTGAAGGTGGAAAGCTCTTTGGAATTAGAGAAATTATTCTGGCTCAAAATCCCCCAGAATGGGGGATTCAGGGGGCGATTCTCGAAAGAGCATTCACACGATCGATTCATTCAACTCCCGTCAAGGATTTGAAAAGGTGTTGAAACCACCGCCGCCGATCGGTCTTCCAGGAATCGATCGAGGAGTGGTAAACGGTTGCTGATTTCCCACAGGTACAGGCTGTTGAATCACTCCAAAATCCGACGGTTGAGACGGTTGTACTTGAGGTGTAATCGTCTGAACTGGCGCATTCAATGGAGGTGCGATCGGTAACGGTGCAGAAATCGTTGGCGTTGTTCCAGGCGCGATCGGTTGTACGCCTTCAACGATCGCAGAAAAAGAATTCGTCGATCGAGGAGCAGCATTAATCGGATTTTCTAAACGAATCGTGCCTTCGATCGGGGCTTGAGCTACGGGGCGATTTTCGGTTGCTAACTTGTCGATCGCTTCTTGTAATCGATTTGCAGGCAGAGGAGCCGGAACGGTTGGATCAACTTGCGTTTCTGTGGGTAATCCTAACTGTGTCGTTAATGCGTTTGTAAAGGCTCCAAATGCGCCTTGACCCAAGGGAGTCGCAGATTGGGTTACAGGCGCAATCGATTCAGTCGGAGCAGCAAAAAGGCGATTCGTTGGAGCGGGATTCGGTGTCGTTGGATTTGCTTGAGTCGCGATCGGGGTTAATGGAGTTTGCGGAGCTTGCGATCGAGGGATTACTTGAATATCGTTCATCAGCAACGAAAGAGAATCGATATCAGCCCCGATCGCTTGATCTTCTGGAGACAAGGTTTGATCTGAACCCGTAGTACCTAAGTAAGTGGCAAGTTCTGGAC
>JADEXW010000632.1 GCA_015206935.1 Pseudanabaenaceae cyanobacterium LEGE 13415
CGGATTTGTCACATATTGCACTAAATTGTCTGAGAACAAGCTGAACCCTGCGTTGTTAAACGCATTGACGCTGTGAAAGATCGACTGCCAGAGTGCCAGGAGCGGCTGATCTCGAAACTGCGGTAGAAAAACCGTCATTAGCAGAATTGCGCCTGTAAGTTCAAATAGCAGCGTCGTCGCAATAATCGATCGTAATAACCCAGTTAATCCTGACAATTCCTGCACATCAAGCGATTGTTGTACTGCAACTTTGTCTCTCAGTCCTAATCGCTTACCGAGTAGCACTAGAAGAACGGTCGTCGCAGTCATATAACCCAATCCGCCGACCTGCACTAAGATGACGAGAAAAAGCTGTCCCCAAAATGAATAAAATCTTCCAACATCAACGACAGATAATCCGGTCACACACACGGCAGAAGTCGCAGTAAACAATGCGGTAACAGGACTATTCCAATCGCCACTTGCAGTCGAAAAAGGCAACATCAAAAGACAAGTGCCGACAAAAATAACGGCGAGAAAACCAAGACAAATGGTACGAGAGACAGTCATAAATGAAGAGTGAGAACAGTACGATCGATAAACGCTTTAATCACTGTGCTGTGAATCTTTTATTTAGATTACTCAAACTCTGGATTCGGGTTCAGTTTCCCACAGTTCGCTCTCTTTCTACACAGGATCTTGATCGTTGGTTGCAAGACCCTGATAAAACGCCTCCAATTCTATTAGATGTCCGAACTGTGCCTGAATTTAAGGTGAGCCATCTTAAAACAGCACAGCGAACTGATCCGAAAGATCCGAATATCCAAACGGCTGAAACACTGCTATGAAGACATTCGTTAAATAAATCTAATAGCAGAAGAGTCGAAAGAAATCCGAGTACACAATAAAGCATTCATTGTGATCAAACGGCTTTTTTCTATTGAAAATCTACCCATGCGTCCCAACATTCAGACGATCCAAACGATTCAAGTTTCGACTCCGATCGCAACGACACCGATCAATAATGACACTGCTTTAGTTTCAGAAGGACTGATTGCGATCGCGCTTCCGCTCGGACTTTTTCTCGGAGTTCTTACCCGAAAAACTCGGCAACGGCGCATGTTGAAGTATCAAATTGCGCTTCTCGAACGACTTTGGCACTTAAGCAGCGATCAAGTGCATTAGAATTTTTAGAAACAAAAACCTTTATTACGATCGCGTTATATTTTCCAATCTGCGGTAGATTAACAAAGCTCCTCCGACCGAAAAATCTACTACAGACTTGAAAATCATGATGAAATTAAACGCGATCGGATTTTTTGCTGGATTCGCTCTAGCGACCAGCCTCACCGCTTGTTCAGGTACGGAGCAGGCTGCACCTCCTTCAGTTCCTACGGCTCCCGTCGTCAAACCTGCTGACGCAGTGAACAAGGCAGGAGATGCGGTGAAGAAAACAGGTGACGCGGCAAAAGATAAAGCTGGAGAAGCTGCAAAGAAAACTGGAGAAGCGGCGAGTAAAGCAGGAGATGTGGTGAAGAAGACGGGTGATGCGGCAAAAGATAAAGCTGGAGAAGCTGCGAAGAAAACTGAAGAAGCCGCGAGTAAAGCAGGAGATTCAGTCAAAAAAGCAGGCGACGCAGTGAAAGAAAAAGCAAACGAAATGACCCAACCTACTGAGAAAAAACAATAAAACAAATCTGAGGCGTGAGGAATCGCAAGGTTCTTCACCCTTCAGCCAGAAGCTTTTTAATTTCCTCTCGCCCTACAGTGTTGAAAAGCACAATAAGAGTAAAAGGTAAGGATAGGGCGCGATGGCACAGCAAGCATGGCTCTGGTTGGGTTGTCTGAGTATGGCAGCGGGAGCGATCTTTTTTGGATTTGGAGCAGAACGCGCGAAGAACGATCGCTGGCAAGTTGTGTATATTCTGAACTTCTTTATTTGTGCGATCGCGGCTGTTCTCTATCTAGCAACAACCCAAAAGCAAGGATTTAATGTCATCTTCGATCGTCCAACATTCTGGGTGAGATATGTGACTTGGACATTCTCAACGCCATTAACGATCGTATTACTGAGCTATCTTGGCAAAACGAAGCCTGCGATTCTCGGAAGTATGATTGGTGCAGATGTTTTAATGATTGCGACTGGATTTGTAGCAACGATTTCACCGAAGCCAGTCACGAATCTTTGGTACATCGTTAGCTGCGGCTTCTATTTGGGTTTGGGATATTTGTTGTTGAAGCACTATCGTAATCAAGCGATCGATGCTTTCCCGCGTTCTAAATCTGTATTCAATCGTTTACTTACAGTACATTTAGTGATTTGGACTTTGTATCCGGTGGTCTGGATTCTGGCTGGAACTGGAATTAATGCAATCAATAGCACAACGGAAACGGCGCTGTATACCATTTTGGATGTTGCTGCGAAAGTGGGATTTGGATTTTTATCGCTGAGTTCGTTGCAGAAATTAGAAAAGGCGGGAACTCAGGAAGTGGGCTTCGATCGTGTTCCCGTTTCGCAATAGTTTAAACGGCTAAGAATCGCTGAATCACTTCATTGCTTAGTTCTTGAGTCGATCCAGATGCCACAATTCCGCCTTTCTGCATTGCATAGTACCAATCGGCTTGGCGCACAAAATGTAGGTGTTGCTCGACTAATAAGACCGAAATGCCAGTGGTCTCAATAATGCGACGGACAGCAGCTTCAATTTCGAGAATGATCGAGGGTTGAATTCCCTCAGTCGGCTCATCAAGTACCAATAATCGGGGTTGTCCCATTAAGGCACGAGCGATCGCTAATTGTTGCTGTTGTCCACCGCTCAGATCTCCGCCCATTCGAGACAGCATGGTTTTGAGAACCGGAAATAGCTCAAAGATTTCCTCTGGAATTTCAGCGCTTTTATTCCGTTTCGGAAGTGCTTCGAGTCCAAGAATTAGATTTTCCCTTACGGTTAAACGAGGAATCACTTCGCGTCCTTGAGGAACGTACCCAATCCCTAAACGTGCCCGTTGATCTGGAGATTTTGTTGTGATTGGTTGACCTGCGAGAGTAATAGAACCCGATCGAGGTTTCAACAATCCCATCACGGTTTTGAGCAAGGTGGTTTTGCCGACACCATTTCGCCCAATCAGACAGACCATTTTGCCCGGATGAACCGTCATATCAACACCTCGAAGAATATGACTTTCTCCGTAATAGACATTCAGACCCGCAACTTCTAGCATTGGTTCTGCTGTACTCGATCCCATTGGTTCTAGCGTAGTGTTGGTATAGCTCATAGTATTCTATGCTGCGTGATCTTCTTGTTGTCCTAGGTATACTTCGATGACTCGCGGATCGTTTTGCACTTCGTCCATCGTGCCTTCACACAAAACACTTCCTTGATGCAGTA
>JADEXW010000633.1 GCA_015206935.1 Pseudanabaenaceae cyanobacterium LEGE 13415
CTAATAACAATCCCGCAATCACACAATAGATTAATGCACCGATCGAGCCTTGCAATCGATCCCGCAATGCTGCGATCGTACTGGGTTTGCGTCCACCGGGTCTAAATTCTGAACTCGGTTCAAATACGAGAACAACGCCCGTGTACGACTCGTTAAATTCCTCGATCGACACTGTTCGAGGTCCGGTTGCCGGATCATTGAGATACACTTTATTTTTACTAAAGCCTTCAACCACTAAAAAATGGTTAAAGTTCCAGAATACAATATAGGGACATTTGAGCTTTCGTAGTGCTTCTAGCTCTGTCTTAAAGCCTTTTGCTTGTAAGTGATAGCTTTTTGCAGCACTCAGAACATTCGAGGCTTTACTACCATCGCGCGACACTCCGCAAGCTTGGCGCAATTCTGCTAAGGGAACAATGCGATCGTAGTATGCCAAAATAATTCCCAATGCTGCCGCGCCACATTCGACCGCTTCCATTTGGAGGAGGGTTGGCGTTCGACGGCGACTATCAGGACGTAACGCCAACGGTCGAAGAATTCGTTTCGGTAAAATTCGCCACAACATTATGCAACTCCTAGTAAACACCGCTCCACGATCGCAGAATTGGAAAGACAAACGCGATCGGGGCTTGTTCATCGATCGTGACGCGAACCGAGGTTGTCATTCCAGAAGTAACTTCATCTTCAGGACCTTTAGAAGAAGACCATCGCCAGCCGCTCTTTGTTGTTGTATCAGGCTGCAATTCCGCCAGTATTTGAATTTGGGGTCCTTTTTCAGTCAAACTTTGTAGTAGCTCTGCACCGCCAATCACATTCGCCGCACTTTCTTTAGTCACTGGAAAAGTAGACACACTCGCAATCTTTGCAACAATGCCGCCATACCGTTCGCGCTTAACAGTTGAAGGTGTAACTTGTAGCTCCATCCCTTGCCGAACTTTTTTACCTTCACTCACAGGAAGATAAGCAACACTCATCAATTTACTGGAAGCATCTTGAGCTTCGATCGTGCCAATGCGATCGTTTTCCTGCAAGCTCTGTCCAGGAATTGCCGTAACCTCTAACACTCGTCCACTATAGCTACTCAGGACTTGACTTTTGCCTTTAATCTGCGATGTTAGTTCTGTAATCAATCGCTCAGTATCTTGAATCTCTTTTCTCCGACTCGTTTTGATACTGAGATCTTGTTCTGCCTGAGTTGCAATTTTGCTATCTAAAGCTTGCAATTGGGCTTCTAAGTTTTTAGCACTGTTGAGATTCTCTAGGAATTGCCGTTGGGCATCTGCCTCTTTGACATCAAGTTGTTTTAACTGCGATTCTGCTTCATTGATGCGCGTTTGGGCACTCAATACATCTTGTCGCGCTTGCAATACGGCATCTGCGGAAACTGCTCCTTGCTGTAATAAGTTCTCGCGATTGGCTAACCGTTGTTGAAACGTAGGTAACAGATCCCGTGTTGCTTGCAAGCGTTGCGCTAAATTTTGTCGATCGCGCTGAATTGCGTCTAAGCCTTTGTCGCGCAAAATTGGAGTAACGGATTGAGTTGCGGCTAAACTTTGCTGCAATGCTTGTCGTTGTTGTTGAATCGTCGTGCTATCCACTCCTTGGCGCTGAAGTTGTAGTAGATTTGCAGCGCGGTCTTGTTCTTGGAGTTGAGCTATCTTCGATCGTGCAAGTTGTAGCTTTTCTTGTAGCTCAGTTTGACTAATGGTTGCAATGACCTGTCCCTTTTTCACCGTGTCGCCCACTCGAATGTTGATCGATTCAATCTGACCAGAACTGGGTGATTGAAATGCGGTGACTTTGCTTGGAAATACAATCACCCCTTGTCCAGCCACAGTGATTGGAATTCGACCAAACACACTCCAAGCAAGCCCGATCGCAATTAATGATCCCATTGCAGTTAGCGGAATCCACTTTCTCGGCTGAACAACTTGCATCAATTGATCAAGCCGCTCCGGAGACGATAAGCGATCGAGGGCTTCTTTACGAAATAGATTGGGTTTATCAGTCGTTGTCATAGTTCCACCAAAGTAAAGTGATATCGATTGTTAACTGCCGCGAATCTGCTTCAACATCCAATCAAATCGAGTTCCAGCAAGTGTGACTTGAGCTAAAAATCCAGAGCTTAACTCTTCGTCATAGGTCAAGGTCTCATCTAAAGAACGTCCCGAACTATAGCTCAGTCTTCCGTATCCCATACTATTGATGATTGCTTGCTGTTTTTCAGTCATTAAAATCGCCAACACTCGATAAAACCGAGAGGCAAAACCCACATCGCTTAGTAACTTTGCAGAGAGCCGCCATCGGGGAATCGTTAGCACGATCGAGTCTTCGATCGCCCGAATCGACACGGCAGGCGGACTCGCTTCAATAAACGGAGTTTCGCCCACGATATCGCCGCGTGACAGTTGAGCTAGCTCTCGCTCTGGAGCTTCAGTGTTTTCTAAGTTAGAAAAAGCACGAACTAATGGATTGTTCACATCTTCTGAAACCGAAGCCGCCATCTTTCCATCCAGTAAGATATGCAATGCTTCAACAGGTCTACCGCCGTGAATTAGCACCGTACCCGCTGGCACTCTCGCAGCCTTACCCGCAGCAATCATCCAGCCGATATCACTGTCGCTCAGACCCGCGAAAATAAACAACACTTCTCGGATTTGAGGATGACACAGAACAACAGTGCTATGACCGATTTGGCGGACTAATTGATCAAGACGATTGGCAAGTAAAACCGCGATCGCACGATAAAAATGAGCCGCGAAACTGAGATTTTCGTGCAGTTTTGCCATCAATAGAGCGCGTGGAATCATCAGAATCAATGATTTTTTCAGCGCTTTGACCGTGGTAGATGAAAGATAGGACTCTAAAAAAGGAACTTCCCCAGCAAGTTCACCGTTTGCTAATCGTGCAATTTCTCGTCCCGGAAGCTCTCCACCTTCTAAAACGGCAAATGCACGTCCCAATGGATTGTCTCCAGCTTGAGCAACAGTTACAATGAGTTCCCCATCTAGCAAAATATACAGTGCATCGACGGGTTCACCCTGACGGATCAGTGTTGTGCCTGCGGTGATTTCTTCTCGACGACCCACTGCAAGCATCCAATCAATATCACTATTGCTAAGTTCTTTAAGTAGGACTTCTGACATAGTTTAACGTCCTTCCGTGAAGAGCATGTTAGAGGCGAAGCTGCTCAAATCAATTGCATCAAGCAAGTTCGCGCTGTTTGTGAGCGTTCAAATCGGGATATTGTCAAATGTGGTGTACGAGAGAATTAAGCCGCATCTTTTTTCTGATTTAAATGATCGCGTTCTCCCTCACGAATGCCATCTGTAAATTGAACTCCTTCAATCACCTCCGCCAATCGATT
>JADEXW010000634.1 GCA_015206935.1 Pseudanabaenaceae cyanobacterium LEGE 13415
TACAGTTGTACGCCCTACAAGAAGTCTCGTAAACAATTACTCTCCAAAGAGGAGCGGCAATTCAACCGACAATTAGCGCAAGTTCGCATCACGGTCGAACATACGTTTCGCAAGCTGAAGATTTTTCACATCCTGGCAGAGCGCTATCGCAACCGTCGTAAGCGGTTTGGGCTACGCTTCAACTTGATTGCAGGCTTCCTCAACTATGAACTCACTCACTCAAAATGATTCATGCAGGAGGTCTAATGATGCCGCAGCGAGAACCGTTTCAAAGAAGCTAAATCCGGTAATCCAAGGAATGTGACCGTGAAGTTGGTAGCCGTTCTCGGTTTCAATTGCTTTTAGCGGCGGATTGTCATGTCTTCGCAAATGAGAAAATCCAATTCCAACTAAAGCTTCTCCAGTTCCCATTCGAGGTAAATGACTCTATTTCAGCGATTCATTCTTGCTTTTCGATAAGATTGCCCCAGCACTTTGATGTTGAGTTTGCAGAAACGCTAATGCACCAGAGAATCGAGCAACTTGTTCTTGAAACGAGTGAAATAGATGATTGCTCAGATTTGCACCGTTATAAGATTCGGGAACACGCAGCGCAAGAAGATGTCGATCGCCCAATCCCTTTAAAGCCGATCGCAATCGTTCAACCTCTTCATCGAGTTGATTCGCGATCGGAGCAATCTCGTTCCGCAAATAAATCTTTGCCGTTTCCAGAAGGCTTGAAGTTTCCATGTAAATAATGTGAGAGATTTAATGTTTGTGTTCCGATAGCTTCTATGAACGATCTTAGCCAGACTGCGGTAATCAATTGGGTGAGTCAAGCCAGAATTCTAGGATATCTATTAGCGATCGCTTGGGTCGTTTCGATCTTGAATTTTGCGGTTTTTGGCAAGTGGCTCAATCAGTTTGGTATTCGTCCCCGTGAACTATCAGGCTTGTGGGGTGTTGCGTTTGCGCCATTTCTACATGGAAGCTGGGGGCACTTAGAAAGTAACTCGATCGCATTTCTGACTTACGGTGGGCTGATTTTGTTACAGAATCCTCAGAACTTCGGAGCAGTCACCGCAACCGTCGCACTCACAAGCGGATTGGGAACTTGGTTACTGGGGCGCGATCGTACCATTCACATCGGCGCAAGTGGCGTTACGTTTGGGTATTTGGGCTTTTTGATGTTTTTGGCATTCTTCGATCGAAACATCCCCACGGTTTTACTATTAGTTTTTACTGCATTTTTTCACAGTAAATATCTTTGGGGATTATTACCAATCAATCGAAGAATCTCTTGGGAAGAACATTTATTTGGTTTTTTAGGTGGAATTTATGCGGCTCGATATTTACCCCAACTTCGAGAAACCTTTGCTCAATTTCTCTCATTTTTCGATCAATTTGCAGCCTGGATTCGATAGTTAAAGCCAGTTATCTAAGCTTAAAAATTCCACGTTTTGCAGATCAGCATCGTTAGAAATGAGCGTTAGAGAATGAATCATTGCGGTTGCTGCAATCAGAATATCTGCATCTTGAATCGGTCTACCTCTTCGCCGTAAGTTAGCATGAATTCTCGAAGCAGTTTCAATTAATTCAAGATCTTCGATCAACAGAATTTCGAGCGTTGAATAAAGCTCTTCAAAATCTGACAATTGGCGCGTTGCATTCAAATATAAGAGTCCTCGCTTAACTTCATAGTAAGTAATACAACTCATACAAAGTCTTGAACTAGATTGCCTTGCGCGTCTAATTTGGCGCATCGCTTTTTGATTTTGCTTGAGAATTGCGGTGATGATATTCGTATCTAGCAAGTGACCCATTCTTAATTTCCACGCTTCACCGCTTCGTCAAACATCCGCATCTGCTCCGGTGTTAGATCATTCAGTGTTCCCGCTACGCTTTCCATGATCATAATATCCCTAACAATGCTCACCAATTCATCTTCTGGAATATCCAGAACCTGTTGAGGTTGCCAGATTCCCAGCATTCCATCCGTATGCTCGCGAATTTGCTCAGTTCGATCGAACTCTCGAAAATCCGGAAACTGCTCTCGAAGTTGATCCACAATTCGAGTAATGCGATCTTCGACAACTTGCTTCAAATCTGTTGCTTGGGTCATCTCTGTCCCCTCCGAATGCTTCATTTCATTGTAACTGAGCCGACTGACTGCGAAATCTTTTAGAATAGCTGCGGTGATTTGATGCCTTTTATGAAATTTCAGCGCACTTCGTTAATTCTTGTGTTTGCGGCTCTGGTGTTAGGTGGTTATGTGTATTACACCGAATCACAAAAACCGCCGCAAGTCGATGAAGCGAAGTCTGATGAAAAGCCGCTATTCAACTTTAAAGAGCAGGATGTTCAAGCATTTACAGTTCAAACCCCGAAGCAGACTGTAGTCTTTGAGAAATCACCGAACTGGACAATGAAAAAGCCAGAAGTTGCGCCTGCGGATGAAAGTTCGATCGCATTTCTACTGAGTCTTTTGGCATCGGGGAAAAGCGATCGAGCTTTTACAATTCCCGCCTCTCGAAAATCAGAATTCGGCGTTGATCAATCTTCTGCGATCGTCGATATTAAACTTGCCAATCAACAAACTCACCGGTTAGTGATTGGTAAACCGAATTTCAATCGTAACTTTCTATACGCTTTAGTTGATCCACCTGCGAATCAAGATCTTTCAGTATTGTTGATTCCAATTAATTTCCAAAATGCAGTCGATCGACCTTTAATCGAATGGAAACGCGATAAACCAAAACCTTCTCCGTCAGCTAGTCCCACTGCTTCTCCCTAATGAATACTCCAACTGCAACTAGAAAATCGCGTTTTAGTTTATGACAATCGAACGGTTGTGTTTGGATAGCGATCGCTGATTTGCCAAAATCTGCACATGACGCATTAGTTCAACCGTCACAGTTGTCCCTCGATCTTTTTTACTGTCGATCGCGATCGTTCCGCCTTGCAATTCAATACATCGTTTAACGACTGCTAGTCCTAATCCTGTTCCTGTTGCATAAGTCGAATTTTGCCCTCGATAAAACGGCTCAAATAACTTCGCTTGATCTTCTGCTGAAATTCCAATTCCTTCATCTTGAATTTGGAAGCGAATACGATCGTTTACTCCATCTAATTTCAATAAAATTTTGCTTCCTGGTGCAGAGTATTTGATTGCGTTTCCAAGTAGATTGCTCAAAACAGAATAGAGCAATCTTTCATCTAGATAAGCATAAGTGAATGGGTCTTGTGTCTCAAAATTAAGCACATGGCTTTCATTTGTAGAAACTTCAAGGTCTTCAATCAAATTTAGACAAAAAGATTCTAAATCGATCGTTTCTGGATTACATTCTAATTTTCCGCTTTCGGCTCGCGTTAATGTTAATACATC
>JADEXW010000635.1 GCA_015206935.1 Pseudanabaenaceae cyanobacterium LEGE 13415
TGCAGAGCGGCGGGGCGTAGTTTGAAGATCTCGGTGAGGCAGCCAGCTAACCAGTCGTTGGAGCGGCGATTTGAAATCTTCTCGTCTACGTTCTAGTTCTCTCGTCGCCGCTCAACTTTATCGTTATGCCGCAAGTTAGTTATTTAACCTGAGTTCGGGATAAGGATTGAGGCAAGAAAAGGGCAAACCCGATAGGCTGAAAATACTAAAAATCACGCCCAGTTTGCCCTCATGTTTAGTTTAGAAGAACTGTTCTGCTCCGTCGATGACTTCTGCGAAAGCTTTGAACCGCGCTGGAAACAGCAGCTGTTAGGGTTTGGATTGCAGCGTCGTAATCGACCTCGCGGCTTGCGCTTGAGTGAAATCAGGACGATTTTGATTGGCTTTCATCAATCGTGTTACCGCAATTTCAAAACCTACTATCAAGAAAAAGTGCAGACCGAGTGGGCGGATGTGTTCCCCGGACTGGTGAGCTATCAGCGCTTCATCGAATGGGTTCCAGGAACATTAGTGCCGATGTGTGCCTACCTGCGCTCATGCTTTGGCAAATGTAGTGGCATCAGCTTTATGGATTCCACCTCGCTCAAAGTCTGGCACAACCGCCGCATCAAACAACACAAAGTGTTTGAGGACTTAGCCGCCCGCGGCAAACCCTCCGTCGATTGGTTTTTTGGCTTCAAGTTGCATCTGGTGGTCAATGACCGAGGCGAATTGCTCAATATCCTGCTGACTCCAGGCAACACCGATGACCGAACTCCAGTGCCTCAGTTGCTCCAACAGTTATTTGGCAAAGTGTTTGCAGACAAGGGCTATGTCTCACAAAAGCTTGCCAAACAACTGCTGAAAACCGCAGGCATTCAACTGATCACCAAGCTCAAGCGCAACATGAAACAGCGATTGATGCCGCTGGCTGACCGTTTACTGCTCCGTAAACGCGCCATTATCGAAACCATCATCGACCAGTTGAAGAACATTTCTCAAATTGAGCATTCGCGCCATCGCTCTCCAGTCAATTGCTTTGTCAATATTCTCGGTGGGTTGATTGCCTATTGCCACCAACCCAAGAAGCCCTCGATCGCCATTAACCACAATATTCTGCTTCCGGCTTAACCCGAACTGACGTTATTTAAGAGTTCGATGATATGTTTTTTCCGAAAGAAATAGGCTATCACCTCGCTATCTCTCAGCTAGAGCAGATGTCAAGATATCTCGACACTATGAATGCTGCTATACAAAGTAGTCAACAGCAATTTATGGCGGATCTTGAAATCACAATCAAGGACATGAATGAGGCAGAGAAATCAGATTTTTATAATTCTTATGAGAATGAAATAATTGAGTTAGGTAGTGACTTTCCTACTATGCTTTTTTCAAGTTTTGTAATTAGCTGGTACTCATTTATTGAACACCAATTAATAAGCCTCTGTAAGACTCTCGATCTTAGAATATCTGTTTCAGTCAAAGATGATACACGCTATGGGGAGGGAATCAGACGCGCCTACAAATTTCTGGACGAAGCTGGAGGTTACAAAATTGATAATGCTCATTGGCAAGAACTTATCAAGGTTGGCAAGATTCGCAATCGATTAGTTCATGAAGGGGGAGTGTTACTGCCCAAGCCTATCAAGCCTTCAGAAGGTAAAAGTGTGAAAGTAGATTTAGGCGAAGATGGTACTGTTTACCTTCCCATTGATGATGAGTTCTACCGCTACCTAACAGAGCAAAAATTATATCGGGTAGGCGGATCAAGATTCACTCCTGACCACAGTTACTGCAAGCATCTGCTCAGTTTTGGGACAGAATTGCTAACAAAAATTTGTCAGGATCTCAAGTTCAACATCTAAGATTCTTGCACAAGAAACAAGGAAATCAACCTTGCCACAAGAACTAAAAGGCAATTAGCAATGCACACACTAGAAGAATACGAAACTAAATGCCGTGAGGCAAAACTATATGCCTGGATCATCGTATTGGGTCTATTTGTGGGAGTACCAGGGCTTATGGTATGGGCTTCAGATATAGGCTTCAGGCGAGGCATTGAAGCTATGGAGAGGCGTTGCCCTCACTTACTAGAATCACCTAGATAGAAATCACAGCGTAACAGTCTTTAATCAAATTTTAGATCTCTTAGAGTTAAATCAGTGCTATTGAGCGTACAATTTTACTATTTCTATGTACGACGATGCCTGCCGATTCCTGGCTGAACATTTCTCCGCCGACTTCGCTAGTTGGCTACTAGGAAAAGCTGTCACGCTGACAGAACTCCAACCCTCGGAACTTTCCCTTGATCCGATTCGCGCTGATGCCCTGATTTTCCTGGAATCAGACGAAGCCATTCTGCATATCGAGTTTCAGACACTTCCGAAAGACAACATTCCGTTTCGCGTGACGGATTATCGGTTGCGAGGCTACCGAAGAGATTCAACCAAGCCGATGCACCAAGTGGTCATTTATCTGAAGCAGACGGCATCACCTTTGGTTTATGAGACTAGCTTTACGATGGAACGCACTCGCCATGAGTTTGATGTGATTCGCTTGTGGGAACAACCTGCTTCGCTCTTTCTGCAATATCCAGGTTTGATTCCCTTCGCCGTTCTAGGTCAGAGTGCAGATGCGGAGGAAACGCTGCGCCAAGCTGCCCAAAGAGTTGATCAGATTGAAAATCCTCAGACTCAAGCGAATCTGATGGCAGCATCAGGGATTTTAGCTGGGTTAAAATTAGACCAGGAAGCAATTTATCGCCTATTGCGGAGGGATGTCATGCAAGAATCTACTGTTTATCGTTCAATTCTGGCAGAGGGAAAAGAAGAGAAGCAGCGGGAAATTGCGCTCAACTTTCTCCGAGAAGGTTTATCGGTTGAGATGGTTGCCCGTGGAACTGGGCTATCAATCGAAGAAGTGCAGCAACTTCAGCAGCAATTAAATGGCTCCCCACAAAGCTGAAGTCGATCGATGTACGGAGAGTTGATCGTAAAAACGGCATAACAACCCGATTGGAGCGGACAGTTGAGAGTCTTCTCGTCTATCGTTTAAGTTCTTTCGCTGCCGCTGAATGCAATCGTTAGGCTGCTAAAGTTATCGATGTACACCGAGAGGGCTACCCGTTGATACTCAGAGAATGATTGATGCCTTATCAGTAACAAGTTTTCTTGACTCTCACCTGAATTTGAGCGTATCGAGCGTTGTTCAAATCGGTGCTGGAATGTTCTCACGAGCTTTCTCATTTAAACTTGAACAAAAAGAGTTTGTGATTCGGCTGAATGGTTATTTAGAAGATTTTCAGAAGGATGCGTTTGCTTATCAGCATTTTTCCTCTAAGCTACCCATTCCGAAAATCATCGAACAAGGACGCTTCAATC
>JADEXW010000636.1 GCA_015206935.1 Pseudanabaenaceae cyanobacterium LEGE 13415
AAGTTACGGCAAGGAACCCACGATCGCGCCTTGGTTTCCTGTCACCAAAACGCAAACTCAGCAATTTATGAAATGGACTTCCACCGGAGCCTGGTTTGGTATTGGCTTGCTTGTGGTTGCTTGGATCGTCGTGCGATTTGTCGGTCCAGCGGCAGGCTGGTGGCAAGCAAATTAGTCTGTTTCTATTAAGAAAAAACCTATATTTCGCTGCATAAAGGGGATCAATTGATCCCCTTCTTTGTGTTTACAAAACTTATGTATTGATGTAGTGAAATCTATCGCTCGATTTAGTCCATTTTCCTGATCCCACGACTAGAATGTGCATACCTTAAACAAGGTCAGTTCTTGATTCTAAACATTGTCGAAACGCAACATCTGTCGAAACTTTCATTAACAAAAGTGGTACAGAGTATTAAGAAACTCTCGCTTTCTTAAACTTGTTGCGATCGCTACTTTGGCTCTCGATCCAGTCAGTTAACATAGCAAATGCTGAAGTGTCTTATTTAACATTTGCAATACTGTGACTCTCCGCGATCGCGGTATAGTATCAAGGAATTGTTCAATAAATTCTTAAGACAAGGTTTAGAATTGTTTGTGGTGATTGGAGGGCAATTGTGTTTGTACGACTAGCAGAACAACACCGTCAATTCGTTCAAGACTTGGTGATGAACCTCCAAGCCTTGGCTACTGTACTAGAAAACCGGGGCTACCTGGCTTCCTGCTACACCTGCGGCGGTCAAATGAATAGCGCTTCGTTTATGGTGAGCCTCGGCAATAACCACTTGATTCGGTTCCTGGTGTCCGATTATGGAATCACCTGGACAGAGATGCGCGACGATCGAGAATTGATGAAATTAGAGGGAGCCGAAGCGATTAGCCAGCTTCAAGAACTCGCCAATCTAGTGAAGTATCAAATTAAACCGTCTGACTATCGCCCCTCTGCCCCTGTCGAAAGTCTGCGGTAGTCTGAAACGGTTGAATAGTGAGTGATCCCTCGTTTCTGTTAGTACGATTTCAATGCGATAATTGACAGAAAGCGAGGTGCATTCATTCACACAGCCCGATGCTCCTCACGCAAGCGACTTCGTGGCTGGTACAGATGTGACTATGAGCGATTCCCCTTGGCAGCATCAATTTATTGAAGCCAATCAAGTTCGATTGCACTATGTAACTCAGGGAGAAGGCGATTTAGTTCTCCTGCTGCATGGATTTCCTGAGTTTTGGTATTCGTGGCGGTTCCAAATTCCCGCATTGGCAAGACATTTCAAAGTGGTTGTCCCGGATCTTCGCGGCTATAACGATTCAGAAAAGCCGGAGAGCGGTTACGATCTCGATACTCTAAGCGCTGATATTCGCAGTTTAATCGATCGATTAGGCTACTCCCGCGCTCATATCGTTGGACACGATTGGGGTGGCGCGATCGCGTGGCGTTTTGCTCAAAAATTTCCAAATTCACTCGATCGTTTAGCGCTCCTCAGTGCGCCACATCCCCAACGATTTGCGAAGGATCTCTTGAGTAATCTCGATCAATTGCGTCGAAGTTGGTATGTTTTAGCGTTTCAAGTTCCGACGCTTCCAGAGTGGCTGATTCAGTCGAATGTGAAAGCGTTTGTTCAAAATATGTTGCAAGAACAAGCAGTCCGTAAGGGAGTGTTTACGCAAGATCTTGTTCAAAAGTATCAATTAGCACTACAAAAACCTGGTGCGATCGCGTCTGCGATGAATTACTATCGGCAGCTATTTTTATCAGGGCATTTGATCAAAGATTGGATGCGATCGCCTGATCCGATTTCTGCTCCAACTCTGGTTTTGTGGGGTGATGAGGATTCGATTTTAAGTCCGAAATTAATGGACGGGATCGAGCATTGGATCACGGCTCCGTTTAAATTTAAGCTGATTCCGCACTGTGGGCATTGGATTCAGCAAGAAGCACCGCAAACGGTGAATCGTGAATTGATTGAATTTCTGAGAAGTCCAGCTTGGGCTTGAGTGAATGCGATCGAGCGGTTAACAGATGAGACCTAGTATTCTTTTGCTTGACAAGTCGAACTCATTCCGAGTACGCTTTAGAAGAACTAACGAATCCGCAAAAAACACACGCTTATGTTTGCTAATCGAGAAGGACAAAAAGTACCCAATGTCACGTTCCGCACCCGTGAACACAACGAATGGGTGAGCCTCACGACACACGAATTATTTTCAGGAAAAACAGTGATTGTGTTCTCGCTACCGGGAGCATTCACGCCAACTTGCTCTTCAACGCATGTTCCTGGCTATAACGAACTGGCAAAAGTCTTTAAAGCGAATGGAGTCGATGACATTCTCTGCGTCTCAGTGAATGATGCGTTTGTCATGAACGAATGGTGTAAAGACCAAAAAGCTGATAACGTCCGAATGATTCCTGATGGAAACGGCGAATTCACCGACGGGATGGGGATGTTAGTCGATAAAACCGATCTTGGATTTGGCAAGCGATCGTGGCGTTATTCGATGCTGGTGAAAGATGGCACGATCGAGAAAATGTTTATTGAGCCAAACGAACCGGGTGATCCGTTCAAAGTGTCGGATGCGGATACGATGCTGAAGTACATCAACGAAACCGCAGAAAAGCCGAAAGCAATTTCATTGTTCACTAAGGTCGGATGCCCATTCTGTGCGAAAGCAAAACAGATGTTGCATGAGCATGATCTTGACTATGAAGAGATTGTTTTGGGTCGGGATGCGAGTCCTCGAACCTTGAGAGCGGTGACGGGTGCTGCGACGGTTCCTCAAGTTTTTGTGGATGGAAAGTTGATTGGGGGATCTGAAGCGTTGGCGGCGTATTTGGGAGAAGCTGCTTAATTGATTGAAAATGCTCTGAGAAATTTACCTCAGAGCATTTTTGTTTTGGTGCGAATTTGGAGTATTCTGCTTCGTTGTTGGCGGATCGTGCCCCCTAAATTCCCCAAATTTGGAGGACTTTGAAGGTGGAAAGCACCTTGGAATTGGAGAAGTTTTTCTAGTTCAAAGTCCCACAGAATGGAGGATTTAGGGGGCGCTCACGGGAAAAGCGATCGCACGATCGATTCATCAAGATTATGCAATTCCATCTTGAGAAGTTGAAGGAACCGATGAAGCAGGCTCCTTCACTTGGGGAACCGATCGACGCGATCGCGATTTTTTCCGCATCAGTCCGCTCAATCCTCCATCTGTCCAGTTGTGCAACAACACATAGAAACACGGAATCAGGAACAGTGTGAGCAAAGTTGAGAGCGACAATCCAGAGAACACCACAATCCCTAATGGTTGAAGAAATTCGCTCCCTTCCCCTAATCCCAATGCCAGCGGGAACACACCGAGAACAGTTGTAAC
>JADEXW010000637.1 GCA_015206935.1 Pseudanabaenaceae cyanobacterium LEGE 13415
GCATCATTCCCAACACATTGCCCTGACGATTACAAATCCCAGCAATGTGATTCAGTGAGCCATTCGGATTACTTTCAGCCGTTAAATTACCATTTGGATCACAGTAGCGGAAGAGAATTTGATTGTTATCTTCGATCGATTTCAAGGTATCTGGAGCAGCGTAATAGCTTCCTTCTCCATGCGCGATCGGAATATCGATCACTTGTCCTTTCTCATAGCTCTGAGTCCAAACTAAATCATTCCGTTCAACTCTCAGCGGAACGCGATCGCAAATAAAATGCAAATCTCGATTTCGGACTAACGCACCGGGTAACAATCCCGCTTCGGTTAACACTTGAAATCCGTTGCAAATTCCTAACACTAACTTGCCAGCATTTGCATGTTCGATCGTCGATCGCATCACCGGAGAAAATCTTGCGATCGCGCCGCAGCGTAGATAATCTCCGTAGCTAAATCCACCGGGAACAACCACAACATCAATATCAGATAAATCACTATCTTCGTGCCAAATCATACGAGTTGGCTGATTTAACAAACCTTGAGTCACCCAAACAATATCGCGATCGCAGTTCGATCCTGGAAACACTATCACGCCAAATTTCATCGCCCTTTCTCCTTAATTAAACTTGTGCCAGTGTTTGAAGTTCGATGCGATAATTTTCAATCACTGGATTCGCCAACAACTGATCACAAATCACGTCCAATTGTTCTCGTGCAGCAGTCTCGTTTTCAGCAGTAAGAGACAACTCAACATACTTACCAATTCTGACTTGTTCAACATTCGAGTAGCCCATATGCGCCAGCCCGGATTGAACCGCAGTCCCGGCAGGATCTAACACCGAAGGACGAAGAGTAACATAGATCTGAGCTTGAAATTTTTGATTCACGATCGTCTCCTGACTGATGGTGCAGAAAGCCTATCTATTCTAAGACTGCGGTGATTTAAAACGGCATTGATCTCTACAATTAATTGATATGAAACGCACCCGAAGCCAAGACCGCATCCTCAATATTCTCAAGAGCATTAATCGATCGATTTCTGCTCAAGATCTGTATGTGGAGCTGCGAAATCGCAATCAAAATATGGGACTGGCAACGGTGTATCGCGCTCTGGAAGCTCTGAAGCTGGAAGGGATGATTCAAGCTCGAACGCTTGCAAATGGCGAATCGCTCTATGGGTTAATTCAAGAAGATCGGCATCATTTAACTTGTTTGCAGTGTGGAGATTCAGTCGCGATCGATGAATGTCCCGTTCATGATCTCGAACAACAGTTAAATCGATCGCATCGCTTCAAGATCTACTATCACATGCTGGAATTTTTCGGATTGTGCGATCGCTGTCAAGCCAAAGCAGAGGAAGCGTAAATCTGCCAAATGGGGAATGTTTTGAGCGATTAGATTGATTTGTATGGAAGCTGAACTCATGTTATCAATCTTATGTCTCATTTGTTTGAGCCTTTTAATCAACGCAGCGTTACCTTTCGTAATCGTATTGCGGTATCTCCAATGTGCCAATATTCGAGCCAAGATGGTTTCGCAAACGATTGGCATCTTGTTCATCTAACGAGTCGTGCGGTTGGGGGTGCAGGACTGGTGATGACCGAAGCGACCGCAGTTGAACCAGAAGGACGCATCACGCCTCAAGATTTGGGAATCTGGAAAGATGAGCAGGTTGAATTTTTAGCAAAAATCGTAAATCTACTGCATCAGAATGGTGCAATGGCAGGAATTCAACTGGCTCACGCAGGACGGAAATCGAGTACTGCGCCACCTTGGGATGGAGGAGCCGTTTTGTCAGAAGATCAAGGCGGATGGATTCCAGTGGCTCCAAGTCCGCTGCCGTATGAATCGGAAAGTGTAAAGCCGATCGCAGTATCGATCGACGCAATTCAATCTCTTACCCAGTCTTTTGTTTCAGCGGCTCAACGTGCTTTGAATGCTGGCTTTAATGTGATTGAAATTCATGCGGCTCACGGCTATTTACTGCATGAATTCCTTTCTCCGATTAGCAATCAGCGAACTGATTCGTATGGTGGCAGTTTTGAAAATCGGATTCGGTTTTTGTGCGAAGTGGTTGAAGCAGTGCGGAATGTTTTGCCGGATCAAATACCGCTCTGGGTGCGGATTTCAGCAACTGACTGGTTAGAGAATGGCTGGTCGATCGATCAAAGTGTTGCGCTTGCGGATAAGCTCAAGTTCTTGGGTGTGGATTTGATCGATTGTTCATCGGGCGCGATCGCACCCGGCGAAAAGATTCCAGTCGGGGCAGGATATCAGGTGAATTTTGCCGATCGGATTCGTCGTGAAGCTGGAATTTCCACGGGAGCCGTTGGCATGATCACGTCACCGGAACAAGCCGATCAAATTATCCGTACCGGACAAGCCGATATGGTGTTACTGGGTCGAGAAATGTTGCGTGACCCGTATTGGGCGATGCGGGCGGCGAAACAATTACATCAACCGATTCCTACCCCGGTGCAATACGATCGTGCCTGGTAGAGACGCGATTCATCGCGTCTAAGGTCATCGAACAAACGCAATATTCATGAATCGCGATCGCGCATCCCATTCAATAACAATCGTTGTTCTGCTCGTGCGATCGTGCGATGTGCCAATTCCACCGCAGACAAATTGACCGAAATCGCATCCACGCCACATTCCACCCAGCGATCGATTAATTTAGACGTAATCGCCGCTTGAGTCGAAATCGAACAGGGAATCTTGAATCGCTGGGCAGATTGAATCAATTGCGCGATCGCGTTCATTACAGCGGGGTGACTTTCATCAAACACCTTCGCCATCGTGCTTTGATCGCGATCGACTCCCAAGATTAGCTGTGTTAGATCACTCGTGCCAATACAAATTCCTTGAACGCCTGCTTTCACATATTCTTCTAATAAGAACAACACCGAGGGCACTTCTGCCATGATCCACACTTGAAACTGAGCATAATCAAACAATCCCATTTGTTCGATTCGACGACGACAAAAAACGAATTCCTCGATCGTTCTCACAAACGGCAAGACCAATCGCAGATTCGAGCATCCTGCCTCTAGAACTTGTTGAAGGGCTGCAAGTTCGAGATCAAACCGGGATGAATCCTGTAAATAGCTAAACGTTCCCCGATTGCCAAGCATCGGATTAATTTCGGCAGCGGTTTGAAATTCATGCGATCGCACATCTAAGCTTCGATAAAACACCGGACGTGGGGAAAATGCTTCGGTAAAGGTCTGAATCCGTTTTGCTAATTGATCAGGATTAATACTCTCTAGCATTCCTCCAAGCATTAACTCCGATCGTAATAATCCAATTCCATCAATATTAATGTCTGCGGCGGCTGAGATGGAGT
>JADEXW010000638.1 GCA_015206935.1 Pseudanabaenaceae cyanobacterium LEGE 13415
GTACTGATCGAGTTTATTCTGGTATGAATTCGGCAAAAATACGCAAATTCTTAAGCCTTTCTGTAGTGGGCATTTGAGCTAGTTTTAAGCTGTGATCCGCGTCATATTTTGAATGTGATTGTACTCTATCTAAAGTGTGATCTAGGTCGCTTCTTTTGACAGAGGGAAAATGTTTTGAACGACTCTATTTTGATTTATATATCTTTGCTGAAATCTAGAAGGAACAAGCATTATGGCAACTAAGGACGAAAAAACTACGCAAAAAGAAGATCATTCTTCTGAGGCTGAAAAGGAACAAAAAACGGCAAAAAAATCAGATTCAGCCGCCGCTGAAAACGATGTAGATAATGCTCCTGATATTGAATCTTTGACAGAAGTTCTTCACAGTGATGCTACTGAGGTTGAACCCGAAGAAGCGATCGATTCGATCGATGAATGGGTGGATTTTCTCAAGGGTCACAAAGAGGACAACATCAAAGAATTGTCTGCTTCTCTGAAGGAGTTGAAGAAACTACTGAAGGGCAAGAAGACCGAAGCAAGTCAGATTGTCGAAGCGCTTGCTAAATTGGGTGAGCAGACGAATGCGATCGGTGATGAGGCAGCTCGTGGCGTGAAGGGTCCGGTGCATACCCTGGGTAAAGCCCTGATTACCTTTAGCCACAAGATCGAGCGGGCTGCGGCAAAGGCAGAGAAGGAAGAAGCCTAAGCATAGCGGGATGATCGTCTAAATGAAAAAAAGGGGCGGTACAGATTCAGGAATTTGAATTTGGATCGCCCTTTTTAATTTTATTTAGGTTCGCTCTCTAACATTTTCTTGACTTCGAGCAATTCTAAACGGTGTTGTTCACTGACTTCGGGATAAGTCAAATTCATCGATTTTAGTTTGTTTACGATGATGTCAGAAACGACTAAACGAGTGAACCATTTGTGATCGGCTGGAACAATATACCAGGGTGCATGTTCGGTGCTGGTGTTACTGAACATTTCTTCGTAAGCTGACATATATTCATTCCAATGTTGACGCTCTTTGGCATCTGAAGCAGAGAATTTCCAGTTCTTTTCAGGCTGATCAATTCGATCGAGAAATCGCTTTTTCTGCTGTTCTTTCGAGACGTTGAGAAAGAACTTTAAGACGATAATGCCGTTATTCACTAGGTATTTTTCAAAGTGATTGATTTGCTTAAATCGTTTCTCCCAAATGTCTTTACCGAGTGCTTCTTTGGGTAGCTTTTGTTTTGCGAGTAATTCTGGATGGACTCGGACAACTAGCACTTCTTCGTAATAAGAGCGGTTGAAGATTCCGATGCGTCCGCGTTCGGGTAGCGCTTTAGTCGATCGCCATAAATAATCGTGATCTAAGTCTTCGGAAGACGGGGCTTTAAAGCTGTAAACTTGACAGCCCTGCGGATTGACACCAGACATTACATGCTTGATGGTGCTATCTTTTCCAGCCGCATCCATCGCTTGGAATAAAATTAGCAAAGCATAAGAATCTTGGGCATAGAGAATGTCCTGATATTTAGCGAGTTTTTGCACGCCTTCTTGAAGTTCTGCTTGAGCCGAAACTTTATCTTTTAAGCCGTTTGTATAGGCTGGATCGTAATCTTTTAGCTTGATTTTTTGGTTTGGTGGAACGATGAATCGATCGTGTTTCATAAGAAATCCCTTGGAGGCTAATCTCAAATTATGATCAGCCTGCTTCGGATGAGACTGCGATCGCAACGTTCTTTAAAAAATTCAGAGGACGTAATTGTTTTAAGGTTTCAAGCTGCTCGTTGTTTCGGACGAGAAGCGCACCTGCAAAAGCGAGAGAATTGACGGCGATCGCGCAATGTTCGGCTTGCGATCGTGGCACAATCATCATCCATTCTCGTGTCGCCAAGAAGTTATAAGGAGCGGTTTGTATTGGCTGATCCGGATCAATTCCAACCGTTTCTAAGAGATTGGAATAGCAGAATAAAAGCTGTTCAGGAGTGTCAATTTGATCGAGCTTCTTGAAGGCGTGAACAAAGGGAAATTCAGGAATAACGGTGATATCAGAAGAGTCTACCGCGTGGATTAAAGGATCAATCGGTAAGCGATCGCCAGCTTTTACGAATGGAAAAGGGACAAGTTGTAAATGCTTGTGACGTTGACTTGCACCCGCAATTGCACCCCCATTGTAGAACGCTAAACCATCCACTTCGGATAAACATGCCCACATTGCTGTGAGATCACTTAAGGTCAATAAGGCTGCTTGTTCTTCAAATACACGAGTGATGATTAAGAGATGATTTTCGACAACGTTGAATTTATTCAGTAAACAAACGTGCGTATCGGAAATGTCAACGACGAAGAGATCGCGATCGTAAGGCAGAAAGGGATCGATCGGTTTTCCAGTTGAGATTTCTTCTTGTTTTTGTTTCAGGTCAGAAGCTTCTTTGCGGATTAAGTTCGTGACAATGCGGACGAGAAATTTAGCGCCTGCTTGTTCGATAAAGGTTTGACTGGTTGGAATCGACAAAAGTGCGCCGCAGGAGAGCGCGTGTTGCGTTTGCTTGATCGTGCGTTGCCATAAGATTCCAGGATTTTCCAACAGCAGCGGATGATTAGACATAGTAGAGCGCAGTCATGAACACTCTTACTATTTCACATCTTCGTATCGTGCGCGATGGGCGTTTAGTTGTGCAATGTATTCAGGATCAAGTTTTGCCTGTTGCCATTTCTCATAAAAAATCTTGGCAGATTCGGCTTTGATCGGGTCTTCTTCGCGCGGCAGAACCGTTTTATCCGTAGCGTATTTGCGACCAGATTTGTGATTGGCGTAACGGCGCGATCGCGTATATCCCATCTGCAAGAATTTTCGCGCCATGTCCATCCCAACAAAATCACCCTGCGCTTTGTAGTCTTGGAAAAGCTGATAGATTTTGTTGGCGGAGATTTGAGCGATTTCAGGCGTTTTGAATCTCCAATGCGGCAAGATTTCGCTTTTGTAAGGTTCGACGAGTAAGACTCCTTGTTCGCCTTTTCCAACGCGATAGAGTTCGGGATGTTCACGGAAATTGATTTGGGTGAAATCGATCGAGTAATCAAATGCCATATGCAGGAATTGTGACTCTAAATCGATTCAAGCAGGCGATTTTATCTGCGTCATGTACTACGAGAGCGATTTCGGAAAATCAACAGGAGGAGAAGCACGATCGCACTTCCGATCGCAGTAATGAGAATCGGAGCTTGAGCAAATTGACGAACTGCGATCGCGACAAATGCCCAAATAATCACACCTGTAAAAGCAACATCTCCATATTGAATGGCGATCATGGCTGAAATTACTGCTGCAATCAAAATCATTAACACTGTCCAAATC
>JADEXW010000639.1 GCA_015206935.1 Pseudanabaenaceae cyanobacterium LEGE 13415
CATTTGTAGCAATGCACCTGGATGACTCAGCATCGACCACCACCCCCAAAATGTTCGCAACATTTCTAGGGTTCCCAAAATCTACAACTGTAGTACTAGCTCAGAACTGCTTCCAGAAATGCCCATTGATCCGCAATTTCTTCAATGATTTTCGCAGTCGGCTTTCCAGCACCATGTCCCGCTTTCGTCTCAATCCGAATCAGAACAGGTTGATCTCCCTGATGAGCCGCTTGGAGTGCCGCAGCGTACTTGAAACTATGAGCGGGAACCACTCGATCGTCATGATCCGCAGTTGTAATCATTGTTGCTGGATAACTCGTTCCAGGCTTCAAATTATGTAATGGAGAGTAAGCGTATAGTGCTTTGAATTCTTCTGGATTGTCAGGAGAACCATAGTCACTTGTCCATGCCCAACCGATCGTAAATTTCGGAAATCTCAGCATATCCAGTACACCCACTGCGGGAAGTGCTGCACCAAATAACTCTGGGCGCTGAGTCATGCAGGCTCCAACTAATAAGCCGCCATTACTCCCGCCAGCGATCGCTAATTTCTGAGAAGAAGTATATCCATGTTCGATTAGCCATTCCGCTGCGGCAATAAAATCATCGAATACATTTTGTTTGTTCAGTTTTGTTCCCGCTTGATGCCAGGCTTCCCCGTATTCGCCACCACCGCGCAGATTCGGAACCGCGTACACACCACCACGCTCCATCCAAACGAGATTAGCAACTGAGAAGTTAGGCGTGAGTGAAACATTAAATCCACCATAGCCATACAACCGAGTGAGGTTGTTCCCGTTAAGTTCTAAGCCCTTTTTGTGGGTGATGAACATCGGAACTTGAGTCCCATCTTTGCTGTGGTAGAAAACTTGTTTAACTTCATAATCGTTGGGGTTGAAATCGACTTGGGGCTGACGGAAGAGAGTACTTTCTCCGGTTTCTAAGTTGTAGCGATAGATAGTTGTTGGTGTGGTGAAACTGGTAAAGCTGTAGAAAGTTTCGGTGTCTTTGCGTTCTCCACCAAAGCCCCCAACAGAACCAATTCCAGGCAGTTCGACTTCTCGGATTAAGTTGCCTTGCAGATCAAGAACTTTGATTTGGCTGTAAGCATCTTTGAGGTATGAAGCGACGAATTGATTTCCGAAAAGGCTGACTCCTTGAAGTGTTTCGGCAGCTTCAGGAATCACTTCCTGCCAGTGATTACGATCAGGATTTGCAACGTCGAGCGCAATTACTCTTCCCCGTGGTGCATCTAAATTTGTTTCAAACCAGAATAAGCTTCCTTCATTATCAATTAAGTTGTACTCTGCTTCTAGAACATCAATCAATGGAATAACTGAAGCATCTGGAGTCGTGAGATCTTTGTAAAAGATGAGATTCTTAGGTGCTGAACCAAAGCGGACATAGATAACTAAATAATTTCCATCTTCAGTGACACTGCCACCGAGTAATGCTTCCTTCTGGTCGGGAAGTTCAAAGACTAAAATATCTTCAGATTGATCAGTTCCAAGCCGATGATAGTAAAGCTTGTGGAAATGATTGATATCTGCAAACTGCGTCGATTCGTTTGGCTCTGGATAGCGAGAGTAGAAAAAACCTTCATGATCCGGTGTCCAGGAAGCACCAGAGAATTTCACCCAATGAATACGATCGCTTTTATCTTCTCCCGTTTCAATGTCTCGGACAAACCATTCCTGCCAATCTGATCCAGCCGTCGATAGTCCATACGCCATCGATTTTCCATCGTCGCTGATTGCTAAACCTGAAAGCGCGATCGTGCCATCTTCTGAGAGTTTATTCGGGTCTAACAATTCATGCGGCTCATCATCGAGCGTATTCAAAGTGTAGAGAACGCTTTGATTTTGCAATCCATCATTCTTGAAATAGAAATAGCGCTCTCCTCGCTTAAATGGGATGCTGTACTTCTCATAGTCCCAAAGCTGCGTAAGACGTTGCTTGATGGCTTCGCGCTGTGGAATCTGTTCTAAATAACTAAAAGTAACTTGATTTTGCGCCTCTACCCAAGCAAGAGTCGCTTCCGAATCTGGATCTTCTAGCCAGCGATATGGGTCTGCAATTTCTACCCCATGATAGATGTCTTTTTGATCAACTGTCTCAGTAGATGGATATTGCAGAGAAGACATAATCGCTAGCTCAAGAACATTAAACAGAGTGTAGCTCAAGGAGCAAACTTCGGACTATTCCAGCGCCAGATTTGCTCTTCGACCATAGAGAATTGCACCAAACCCAGTGACATACATTAATAAGCTATAAACTGCCGCAGGAACCGCCATGTCAGGATTATTCAACAACCCTGCCGTAATCGCGATCGCTAATGTTCCGTTCTGAATTCCAACCTCGATCGCAATACAAATCTGCTGCGCCAACGGTAATCGAAACAGCTTTCCCGCCAAAAATCCGATGAAAGTTGCTCCTAGATTTAAGAGCAGTACACCAATTCCAACTTGAACGATAAATCCTGGAAGCTTACTGCCTTCACGAATGAGCAACAACGTAATAATTAATGCGAGTAACCCCAGCGCAATTCGTCCCATCTGCTTTTCTAACCGTTTTGCAGTCGTGGGAAAACGGTGGCGGATGAACATCCCGATCGCGGTTGGTAACAAGGTGATGAGGAAGATTTGCAGCATCGTTTGACCGACCGGAAGCGCGATCGCTGCACTTTGTCCTAGAAAATATTGCAGTGCTAGATTCGTAAAAATTGGAATCGTAAACACTGTAATCAAGCTACTTACTGCTGTCAGTGTGACCGACAAAGCCACATCGCCTTTAGCAAGATACGTCACTAAATTCGAGGACGGGCCACCCGGACAGACTGCAAGCACTATCAAGCCAACTGCGATCGAGGGTTGCATCGGAACAATCCAAGTAATCAAAGCTCCAATCAACGGAAGTAGCAAAACCTGAGCAATGGTTCCAACTGCGACTGCTTTTGGATCGCGAGTGATGCGGCGAAAATCATCAGGCACGAGACTTAATCCCATCCCCAACATAACGATCGCTAAAGCCAACGGTAGCAAAACGGAAGTAAAGAGATTACTCTGCATGATGATAAAAAAGGTTCAATCAAGCCTGTATTCTCTCACCTTCATCTGATCAATGTGAAAATATTTAACTCACATCCGAGAAAAACAATAATAGAACTAAATCTATTACACTCAATAGAAACTGGAATTATTTCCATTAAACAATTGTCAGTCTAGACTGATACAGTTCAGATCATCGAGATCTTTTAGCTCACCCGATGCTGCACTCTCTATAGCTGCGTGAGTGTTTCGTGTCGGAATTTTTTCTTTTTCCAGAACTGATGAATAACGTTACCC
>JADEXW010000640.1 GCA_015206935.1 Pseudanabaenaceae cyanobacterium LEGE 13415
GCATCTTGTCCAACAATAAAAAATGTGATTTTAAGGTCGCGTTCTTCGAGAAAATTCAGCACACGGGGGATCAACACATTGAGATAGGACGGAAACTCCTCCCAGCCTTCATCTCCGTGGGTTTTCATGTATGACCATTGATTGTCGAGGTCGAGTGATAAACTTGCGATCGGTTTCTTGCGATGTTTCATCATAGTTCTTAGTTGAGAGTAGCAGCGAGGTGACGCATCTTCGCAGTGGTACGCCAGTAGATGTCTTCCATTAGCAAATGAGCAAATTCACCATTTCGCCCAATGCTGTACAGCCCTGAAATTCCGGTTGAATGAGCCAGTTTTTGACGATGTTCTTCGTACTCATTCAAGAAAACGGGATAAGCGATCGGGGTTTTCAAGACCCGACAGCCAAAATACCGTCGATGCGCATCTGGAATGATTTCGGTGATCTGTTCCAGGCACCGATCTCCGAGTTCTTGATCAGACATTCGCCAAATTGCGTCGCCGACTTCGCATCCGATATCTGCGGTGATCAATGTTTTTCCGTCTGGAGCTAACCAAGGCATTGAAAGCGGGGTTTCTGTGAGGCGGAAAAAGAGAAAATGTTGTTCTGGTGTCCAAACAACTGTATCCGAGAGTAAACCGCGTCCTTCAAACCGTAAGTTCACAAACACCATCGGACGATAGCGGAACTGTGATAAGGGCTTGACTGCATCAGAACCTTCGACCAGTTTGGCAAGGATAGGACAAGGAGCCGTACTAATCACAGCAGCAGCGCGATGCTCTCGACCTTTCACCCGAACCGCAACGGCTCGATTGTTTTCAACCACGATCGATTCGACAGGCGATTCTAGTTGAATACTATCTTTAATGTCTTCTGCTAGTTTGCGGCAAAGTAAGCCCAATCCCCCCTGCGGATAGACGTGCCAAACATGCGGATTCTCTGGCAGATCATGGCTATAACCATTGGTCACAGCACGATGGGTAAAGCGACTCATTAGTTTGTGAATCACTGTTTGAGCAATTCCCGCTTGGAGCTTGTCACCGACAGAAGGCGCTAAATCTTCAGCTTTCGCACCTGACCAAGCCTCAGTTAACGGGATCGCGACTTCGTTTGCTAACGCATTCCCGTACTGAGCGCGATACCAATCGGCGGCGTTTTTGGGTTTATGTTTGCGCAGACGACTTGAAACACCGCTGCCAACATAGCGTGGAACTTGCATCAACCCGAACGGATAGGTATAGTTCCGACCTCGCATTAACACAGATTCGCCATAGTAGCGAACATCACGACACAATGCACCGACCCCGATCGCGGCGGCTAATCGGTTCGTGACAAAGTGTGCGCCAAAGTCGTAAGTAAAGCCATCTGGGTCATGAAAACTTCCGGCTAAACCTGCGATTTGCCTGCCTGCTTCGTAGAGTTTGACCGGAACGCCTTGTTGTCTGAGTGACCAAGCAGCGGTTAAGCCTGCTAAACCTGCTCCAACGATCGCGACGGGGGTTGATTCACTATTCATAGATTGGGGACGTACAGGGGCTTATAAAGGGCGTTTTAGAATGACTCGCATCAATGCACCGTGTCCCAATGCTTGATGCACCATGTCGAACAGCGTGAACACACCGAGCGACAGTGTAGATTGCAAACTAAATTGATTGATCAACCATCGGGGCGCTTTCCAATCGACGAGCGCATTCCGAATCGAATAGACCCAATTCACTGGGGACACGATCGTACTAAGTCGCTCAACTTCCAAATCGGTCTTCTGAGCCAACATTCTAAGATTCGTAGGATTGAACAGATTCCAATGTCGGGGGAAATGATAGCCGCCCCAGTGACGCGCTTTGGATAGCTTGAAATCGAGCGTATCGGTATTATCAGTGACGATGACAATTCGACCCCCCGGTTTAAGCAGCGATCGAACTGCGGTGAGAACTTCAGACGGATCATCCACATGCTCGATCGTCGCAATCATGAATGCAAGATCATAGCTCGCTTTCGGCAAATCCAATTCTTGAACAATGCCTTGATGAATTTCTAAACCATCCGTCATTGCAGCTTTTACAGCGAGATCACTCGGCTCTACGCCTTCAAGCTGCCAAGTGGGTTTCCCAAAGTCGCGCAACAATCGGAGATGAAACCCATCCCCACAACCCACATCAATGATTCGAGCCTCTGCCCCTAAGCCTTTACAAGCAGACAATAAGCGCTTTGCTTCTAAGCGTTGCCGCACTCGGTAAACGAATCCAAAGCGTTCTGCTGAGAATTCATACGCATGATAGTCACGCGGATAAATGCGATCGAGTTCTGAAATGTCCGGACGCGGATTGAGATAGACCAAACCACATCCATTACATTGCACTGCTAGGAAAGTGTCTGGACTGGTGCGATACTCGAAATCTTCTCCAACTGCGATCGCGCTTGCATCATCCACATCACACACACAGCACTTCACGCGCGTCAATTTCAAAGGAGCAGTTCCATCTGGGCGGCAAGGCGCACCATAGGGAAGATGATCAGAAAGATTGTTCATAAGCAATGATTTGATCGAGGTGAATGATCGAGCGGAGAAGACTTTGCAGGCTGAAAGCGCTGCCAGAAGAGAAGAACAGTCCATACAACACTAGAGATAGCACTCAGCCAAATACCAATTTGCTCTTGAGGCAAGGCTTTTAGTTCAACCGCGATCGCTAAATTTCCGGTTGGTACTTTGATCTGTAGCAATCCGTCAGATGAAGCTTGAACTGGAAGCGTCGTATCTTTGGTGCTAGCTGTCCAACCTGGATAGTAAACCTGTTTGAGGGTTAACCATTGCTCAGTGTTCAGATTTGTTTGTAAACCAAGATTTCGAGGTTGCCATTGAGTGACTTTAACTTGATCTTGAGCTTCGATCGTGAAATTTGATCCAAACTTCTCATGGGTAAAGCTTCTCAAAGCTTCGGTTGTGTAAAGCGCGGGAGGAATCCATTTTGGACGATGTAAGACTGCATCGCGTTGGATCTCTAGCTCTGCATCTAGTTCTGGAACTGGATACAGACTTCGCTTCATCACAAGACCACTGGAGAACAGTAACGCGATCGACAATAGAAGACTGATTGCGATCGTTCGATGTTTGGTGAGCCGAACTAAGTATAAAACAAATGAGAGTCCGATCGCGATCGCGATTACTGAGAAAGTTAATCCAGCTTTATTTGGAACTGTCCAAGTGAGCCAAGCATCCCGAATTGGTAAAGCTAGCAGCAATCCCAGTCCAGTTCCCACTACGAGCAAAACACTAAAGTTCAGGAAAGTTTTTCGAGTCAATCGAACGGGTTTGAAAGCAAAAGCAACTAAGGG
>JADEXW010000641.1 GCA_015206935.1 Pseudanabaenaceae cyanobacterium LEGE 13415
GTTCTATTCATACGATCGAGGAAATAACAATGAGTGCAAGATGGGTACAACAGGCTGAAATCATTGAAACCAAAATGATTCCAACGATTGAGCCGACGACTACGATCGCGACTGGAATGACTGCAATTCTATTACCGACTATTTTCGTGGTCGGCATTGTTGCTCGACGGAAGTACCGTCAACATACTATGAATCAGCGAATTCGTCAGTTAGAGCGCTCTTGGAGACTCAGTCCCTATCAAAACACCCGTTGAATTGATTATACGATCGCACTTGTGGGACGAGCCATTCTCTGTCCCACAATTTGAATCTTGACTCCGCTACCGGGAGCGAGTGTGACTCCTCGACGACGCGGCACTTCAGGACGACGATCGACGAGTGCAAGCTCATAACGTGACAAAATTGTTGCAAGGACTAGCTTCATTTCAAACATTGCGAGCGCTTCTCCAATACAGCGCCGCGCCCCCCCTCCAAACGGCATAAACTCATAAGGAGAAAACTGCCGTTCTAGAAAGCGCTCTGGCTTAAATTGGTGCGAATTCGGATACAAATCTTCTCGGTGGTGCAGCAAGTAAATACAGCCAACTACAGGCGTTCCAGGCTGAAGCGGATGTCCTAATAGTTCCAATGGTTCATTGACAATTCGGCTAAAGGTCAACATTGCAACCGGGTACAGTCGGAGTGTTTCATTACAAACTGCACTGAGATAGGGCGATCGAGCGATCGACATGGGATCAGGATCAGCACCAAGCGCTTCTATCTCTTGCAGCAGTTTTTCGCGCACGTCTGGTAAATGATGAATCCAGTACAGTGCCCATGCCATTGCAGTCGCAGTCGTTTCATGTCCTGCAAACAGCAACGTCATTAGTTCGTCTCGGAGTTCCGAATCGGTCATGGGTTCACCGTTTTCGTCTCGTGCCTCTAATAGCATCGAGAGAATATCGACTCGATCGCGGTTATCTTGCTGACGACGATCGGCAATTTCAGCATAAAGTAAGGTGTCGATCTTGCTGCGATCGCGCACAAATCGACCCCAAGGCATCCACGCTCCCAAATCGCGCTGCATCCAGGGGAAAAACAAAAAGCTAGCACTCAAGGGATTGTGGAACAAGTCACACATTTGAGTGATTGCAGATCGAATTGGCTCAACTCGTTCTCCTTCAGTGACTCCAAATACAGCTTCTAGAATGACTTGCAAAGAGATTTCTTGCATCGTCGATCGAGCATTAAACGGTTGTGCGATCGAGTGCTGACTCATGACTTTCTCAGCTAACTGACAAATCAGATCGCCATAAGCTCGCATTCGTTCTCCATGAAAAGGAGGCATCAACAGTTGACGACGGCGCTTATGTCGATCGCCACTCAACATAATGACCGAAGCATCTCCGATCAACGGAGCGAGAATTCGATTTGCTTCACCCGGAGCTACAAAGCGTTTACGATCGTTCGTCAAAATCTCTTGAATCGCCTGTGGATGATTCACAAAGACGAGATGCTGACCCGAAAGAAGACCTGCTGAGAAAATATCAGGATGTTGCTGTGCTGCACGTTCCATGTAGCCTATGGGATCAGCAACCCATTGCCATTCCTGGAGCAATAACGGTGTGTGTAGCGGATTCGGTAGATTCATAAATCTCTCCACTGAACGGTGAGTGCTTTTGATGTTCAAGATTGTATCAAAAGCTCAGTGGAGAGGGACGATCGCTAAATTTTGAGATTTTCTACGATCGTTTTAAGATGCGGCTCAAATTGTTCAAGGTTTGCAAGCTCTCTGAATACACTGGTATCAGCAGCCGGATCATATCCAGCCACAATAATTTTCAACTCATTATCAAATGCCATATAGCTCACATACTTCTCACGAACTTTGCCCGTCGCGTCAATGCCCGTAAAGCCATATCGCAATCCTGGAATTGAGCCAAATTTCACTTCTTCAGGAGATTGCAATTGAAGTTTGTAACCCTTACCGTAAGTTGTTGTGCGATCGCGTTCCATAATTTTGTAGTAGTCTGCAATCACAACTTTCAACGCCTCTAGCACTTTTGCTTTATCGCTTGGATTGCTGTAGGTAAACAATCCAGGAACTAATCCACGTTGATCAAATTCGCGTGATAAGGTTGGATGATTATCATACTGCCAACGCTGAAATTCAACAGTACCAACCAAAGGAATATTTCGAGAAACACAGAGCAAAGGACTCACTCGATCGCAAGGACTGACGCGCCATCCCGCAGGTGCAGAAGTCTTTCCAAGAATCGTCAACCAAGGATTATTCAATGCTGCTAGCGTGTCATACAGTGGTGTTCCATCATTTGCTAACACCACATAGCGATACTGACGAAAGGCATTGGATAGATAGGATGTGACTTGAGCTAAATCCCCTGTATTTCGGACTGTTACTTCAAAGTAACCACCTTCTGGAACCCAAGCAATCCACCATCCTTGTTTTGCTTTGTCATAGCCCAGTGTTTCCCAGAATTTGAATCTAGCTCTGCGTTCATCTTCAGGGTGAATACTTTGATTGACTTTGCGCCAGCTTGGTTGTCCCGAATTCCGCAACGCATCGCGCAACATGGGAAGCGGCATCTGGACTGGGGGACGATTGAGATACCAACGATAGCGATCGCGTTCTGTAAGAATGTGTGTGCGAGTGCAGCCATCATACTGCGCTGAAACTAAGCGTCCATCTGCGGCATACACTTCATACGTTGAACCTTCTAGCTTCAAAGTGTTGAGAACTTGCCGTTTATCAAGTCCAGATAAGCGATCGAAAGTGGGTGTTAAGGTAATTCGTCGATCGCTAATCACATCGATCATCTTCTGTCCAAAGAACTCGTTAGGATTGTTCTTTAATTGATTGGCACGCTGACGAACTTCGACATTGACTTGTTCAGGAGGGCGACCAAAGCCTGCGCAGTTCGCTTGAGCAGGGTAAGAAGCAATCGTGACACAAGAAGCAGCAACAATAACCGGGAGTAAAAATCGTTTCAACATAGGTGATGAAGGGCGTACAAGGCTTCGATATCATTTGACATGATTAAAGGGATAGCTTGAGTAATTTTCTCAATGTCCCAGTGCCACCAGCTTATTTCGAGAAGTCTAGCAATCTCAGCATCATTGAATCGTTTCCGAATTACTGTTGCAGGATTGCCACCTACGATCGCATAAGCTGGAATATCTTTCACTACAACTGATTTCGCAGCAATTACGGCTCCATCTCCAATTTTTACTCCAGGCATGATCATCGATTCATAGCCAATCCAGACATCATTTCCAATGATGGTATCTCCACGACTGGGTAGATTAAGCAATTTT
>JADEXW010000642.1 GCA_015206935.1 Pseudanabaenaceae cyanobacterium LEGE 13415
ATTCTGATCAAATTTGTATGGCTTTAAAGTTGATTGCAATTGGTGGAGGTGGTTTCCTTATGGAACCAGAAAACCCTCTGCTAGATCAGTACTGTCTGAACTGCACAGGCAGAACCGTTCCTAAAGTTTGCTTTATTCCTACTGCTAGTGGTGACTCGGAAAGCTTTCTTTCGCGTTTCTACACAGCGTTTTCTAGGTACTCTTGTGAACCCTCACATCTTGCATTTTTTCGTTGTTCCAGATCAGGAGCGATTCCATTAACGGATATTGAACAACACCTGTTAGAGCAAGATTTGATTTATGTAGGTGGAGGAAATACTCGCGCGATGCTTGCAATATGGCGAGAATGGGGAATCGCTGAAACTTTGAGAAAGGCTTGGCGCTCTGGTGTTGTGCTAAGTGGAATGAGTGCGGGCGCGATTTGTTGGTTTGAATACGGTGGAAGTGACTCGAACTATATTGAAAAGCTTAGTGCCTTGAAAGGTTTAGGATTCATTCAAGGCAGTTGCACACCTCACTATGATGGTGAGCTTAATCGAAGACCCGATTTTCATCAGTTAATCAGAAATAATGAACTTCCTCCTGGCATTGGAATTGATGACGGAGCAGCCGTGCTGTTTGAGGGGCAGCAGATTGTTGAAGTCGTTGCCTCAAAACCAACAGCAAAGGCTTATCGAGTGAAACTGGGGGATGATGGACAAATTGCTGAAGAATCCTTAGAGACTAAGTATCTGTGCTAAATCCAAGTAATTCTATTGACTTCTATTCCTCTGAAGAATCGAAGCAGCGCGTTGCTGACCTGATTTACCGTGAGAAAACGATCGGACTAACGCAAGACGAGACATCCGAATTAGACCACTACGTGCAGCTAGAACATAGCAAAAGCTCGCGCTCGAAAACATCTTTCTGGACAGTCTCTCAAGTAACACTTACGATTCAACTATCATCGATCGAATAATTCTGTGTCTCTTTCATCTACGATCGCGAAATTCATTCCATCCGAACCCATCTGGCGCTTGAGCGTAGAGCAGTATCACCAGATGATTCAGTTGGGCATTTTGACCGATGATGATCCGGTGGAACTGCTCGAAGGCTGGCTTGTCTATAAAATGCCGAAAAATCCACCGCATCGAATTACAACTAAACTGACTCGCGATGCGTTGGATCAAATCTTGCCGCCCGGATGGTACGTCGATACACAAGAGCCGATCACATTGAGCGATAGTGAGCCAGAACCGGATGTCGTGATTGTTCGAGGAGCGACACAGGATTACCTCGATCGACATCCAACCGCTCAAGATGTTGCCCTTGTGATTGAAGTTGCAGATTCGACATTGGAACGAGACCGCACTTCTAAAAAGCGACTCTACGCACGAGCAGGCATTCCGATTTATTGGATTATTAATTTAGTAGATCGCTCGATCGAGATCTATACCCAACCCGAAAACGAAGATTATCAGCAGCAAACGACTGCTACAGAACAGATTGAAGTCGTTTTAGAAGGAAGAACGATCGCCCAAATTCCCGCCCTAAATCTCTTGCCTTATGAGTCCCTATAAAACTAATAAGAATAATTAATAGCTATTTTTACCTAATAAAATTGCAAATTCGACGGCAAGAGAGACAAAAATTGCCTTAAGATTATCGTAACAATTAAGTTTGTAAAACCAGAACTTGCTGAGATAACCAGGAGAACTTGATATGGCGCTTGTCCCGATGCGGCTATTGCTGGATCACGCGGCTGAAAACGGTTACGGCATCCCTGCATTTAACGTCAACAACATGGAACAGATCCAATCGATCATGTTCGCAGCAAACGAAACCAATAGCCCCGTTATTCTGCAAGCTTCCCGTGGCGCTCGCAACTACGCGGGTGAAAACTTCCTTCGCCATTTGATCTTGGCGGCAGCGGAAACCTACCCGCATATTCCCATCTCGATGCACCAGGATCACGGTAATGAGCCTGCAACCTGCTACACAGCATTGAAAAATGGCTTCACCAGCGTCATGATGGACGGTTCACTGGAAGCCGATGCGAAAACTCCCGCAAGCTACGAATACAACGTGGCAGTCACGGCTGAAGTGGTGAAAGTCGCTCATGCGATCGGTGCTTCAGTTGAAGGTGAATTGGGCTGTCTCGGATCGCTCGAAACCGGAAAAGGTGAAGCAGAAGACGGACACGGCTTTGAAGGTGAATTGGATCACTCGATGCTGTTGACCGATCCCGATGAAGCTGTTGACTTTGTTGAGCGCACTCAAGTCGATGCGTTGGCAGTTGCGATCGGTACTAGCCACGGTGCTTACAAGTTCACTCGCAAACCGACCGGAGAAATCTTGGCAATCAGCCGTATCGAAGAAATTCACCGTCGTTTGCCGAACACTCACTTAGTAATGCACGGATCGTCTTCGGTTCCTGAAGATTTGATCGCAATCATCAACCAGTACGGTGGTACGATTCCTGAAACTTATGGTGTTCCGGTTGAAGAAATTCAAAAAGGAATCAAGTCGGGCGTTCGTAAGATCAACATCGACACCGACAACCGTTTAGCAATCACCGCAGCGGTTCGGGAAGCACTGCAAGCGAATCCGAAAGAATTCGATCCGCGCCACTTCTTGAAGCCGTCGATCAAGTACATGCAAAAAGTGTGTGCCGATCGCTATAACCAATTTGGTGCAGCCGGACAAGCAAGCTCGATCAAACAAGATTCGATGGAACTCTTTGCAATCAAGTACAAGAAAGGCGAATTGAATGCTGTTACAAACAAAACCGCAGCAGCAGTGTAAGCCTCGATACTAAATTTTAGAACTGGGTAGTTTCATCACTGCCCAGTTTTTTTGTATGTAATTTTCGGCGGAATTGCTGAGGCATGATGTGACACATTTTTACCGATTAAATATTGTAATCCTACTCTTATAAATAAGCTGAAATTTATATTAATAGTGTCGTTCATTGTAGAAAGCCTATTAGAAATTCCTATGCCGTTAGAGATAGGGAATGAATAAAGGTACACTCTTCAAAGTTTGTCTCACACGGAATTGAATGAGTGTAAATTTGCAAGCGAAACAGGTTTTCGCGCGGTTTCATTTGCCTGGAATTACAAGTACGATCGCATTAACAATTGGGCTTTCTGGTTGTGCAATTTTGACAACTTCAGAACGATCGTTCGCTTATCCAGTCCCGGTTTCAATCAATCAGCCGATTGAATCTCAGTCTGATATTGCACCTGAAGTAATTCTGATTCGCCAAGCAATTATCGGTCAAGAAAGCGGCGCAAACTTTAGAGCAATCAATCGACATTCAGGAGCATTAGGA
>JADEXW010000643.1 GCA_015206935.1 Pseudanabaenaceae cyanobacterium LEGE 13415
TGGTTTCTGATTTAGAGAAATCCGAGCATTTCTATGGAACCGTGTTGGGATTGCAAAAGATCGATCGAGTTCTGAAGTTCCCCGGCGCTTGGTACGAGTTGAAATCGTTCCAGATTCATTTAATTGCCGATTCTGCTCAGGCTCCAGAGGTTCAGCAAGATCAGAAATGGGGACGAAATCGACATTTAGCGTTTTCTGTTGCAAATTTAGAAGCCGCAAAACAACAGTTGATCGCTCATCATTGTGAATTTCAACTCAGTGCATCGGGTCGCGCTGCATTGTTTGTAAAAGATCCTGACAACAACGTGATTGAACTAGGAGAAGCGTAAATCACAACATGAAAGTGATTGCATATCTCTACAGTGATCCACTACTAGAATCAACACCAGATACAACGCTGCTAGAAGTCGATCGCATTTATCAAGATTTGAATCGCGATCGCACTCAACTGAAACAATTAATCAGCGAAAACGAATCCGTTCAATTGCTCGTTCGACGTTTAGAAGATCTAGGAGACTCGATCGCTGAAATTCACGATCGCTTATCGCAACTCGAATCACTCAATATTGAAGTGATTACAACTGAATCAGAAAAACTATCCGCAACGACATTACAACAATTACAAGAATTACAACACAATCAAAAAAGCAGAAAAATCCGCCAGGGTCACGCCCGAAATCGAATTAAAACGCTTGCGCCACCCGGAAAAGCACCGTATGGATATCGTCGCAGTCGGAATCGATATATTCTCGATCGATCAACCGCTCCAGTGGTGAAAGAATTCTTCGATCACTTCCTGCTGTATGGCTCTCTACGCGGTGCAGTTCGATTTCTAGAAAAGAAATACGCCAAAAAAATCTCCGTCTCAACGGGGCAACGTTGGCTCACCAATCCGGTCTACCGAGGCGATTTGGAATATCAGACAGGCGAAACGATTCCCGATACCCATCCCGCAATTTTGTCACGAGACGAAGCTGCCCAAATCGATCGATTACTGCGTCGAAATCGTCGGTTACCGTCTCGAACTGCCAGCGCCCCTCGATCACTCGCAGGTTTAGTCACTTGCAGCAAATGTCAATCAGGCATGACCATTACACGAGTGACATCACGAAAAAAAGGCAAAAAAGAATACTTATATTTACGTCCGATGCAATGTCCAAAGCAATGTAAATCGATCGCTTACGAAGAAGTTTTACAATGCACGATCGATAAAATTTGCGAAGACTTACCGCGTGCAGTTTCGGAAGCTGGAATGCCTGATATTGATGCGATTAAATTGAATCTTCAGAATGCAATTACACAAAAACGATCGGTCTTAGAACAAATTCCCCCGCTCATCGAAACCGGAATTCTAGACACCGAAACGGCAGAGTTACGATCGTACAAACTCCGGAGTGAAGTTGCAGAACTCCAAACCAAACTTTCTCAACTGCCACCCGCGAATCTAAAAGCGATCGCGCAAACCGTTTCGATTCCGCAATTTTGGCTCGATTTATCTGAAGCAGAACGCCGCTTTTACTTTAGAGAATTCATTCGTCAAATCGAACTAATTCACACCGAAACCGGATGGGAATTGAAATTGAATTTTATTTTCTAATCCGCTTTTCGATCTGTAACGCGATCGTGATCAACTGAAAAATCCGATTCTAAGATACTGATACTAAATTGATTTTTGAGTGCGACAGATACGGAAAGCCCCCTAGCCCCCAAGTTTGGGGAAACAAGACTCAAAGTCCCCCAGAATTGGGGGATTTAGGGGGCGAAAGATCTGTAGCAACAACAAATCAATCTGGTATAACCTTTCTCACGTTTCTGGAGCTTCTCACTGTGCCGCGTCCTCCTCACTTCGTTCAACCCCCGCTGGAATTCATCCCGCCCGATTTCAATCTCAACGTTCTGAGAACTGCCCGATCGATTCTCCCCATCTGGATGCGGCGGAAAACCTCGATCGCTCGAATTGAAGCCGTGAACGTTGAACAGCTTGCGGAACTCTATCATCAATTCCAAACCGGACAAATTCGATTGCTCTTAGCGTTTCGTCATCCCAGCGCTGACGATCCATTTTGCATGATGTATCTGATGCACTATTTGTTGCCGCGAACTGCTCGACAGATGGGAATTCGGCTGAAATCTCCGACTCACGCTCACTTCATGTACGATCGCGGAATTCCACTATGGGCAGGTGAATCGATCGGCTGGATGTATTCAAAACTCGGCGGCACTCCAATTCATCGAGGGAAGCTCGATCGCACAGGTTTGAAGTCGGCTCGAAATCTTTTAGCGAATGGACAATTTCCACTCATGGCAGCACCAGAAGGTGCAACAAATGGACATAACGAAATCGTGAGTCCATTAGAACCTGGAATTGCACAAATGGGATTTTGGTGTGCAGAAGATCTACAAAAAGAGAACCGAAACGAACAAGTTGTGATCGTTCCGGTTGGAATTCAATATCAATATGTGAAACAAACTTGGGATCGAGTTGATCAACTTCTACACTCACTTGAAGTTGATACCGGAATTAAACCAAAGAATTCAGATCGCTATGAAAGACTTTATGCGATCGCAGAACATATGCTAACGGTGATGGAATCGTTTTATCGAAAGTTCTATCATCAGGATTTGCCATCCGTCGAACATGCTCAACCGAATGATAGATTGGCGTTACGGCTTCAGATTCTAATGGATTCAGCGCTAATCGTTGCTGAACAATATTTCAATCTACAACCGAAAGGAAGTGTAATCGATCGCTGTCGTCGTTTAGAACAAGCTGCCTGGGATTTGATCTTCCGTGAAGATTTAAAATTGGATGAACTTTCTCCGGTCGATCGAGGACTTGCCGACCGCGTTGCAGAAGAAGCCAGTTTAAGAATTTGGCATATGCGACTAGTTGAAAGTTTTGTCGCAGTCACTGGAAAATATGTGATTGAAAAACCCTCTATCGATCGATTCGCAGAAACGTCTCTTTTACTCTGGGATATGATTACCCGAATCAAAGGCGGGAATGCGTTCAAACGTCCCAAACTAGGAAAGCAGTCAGTTTTAGTCACAGTTGGCAATCCGATTTCAGTTAGCGATCGCTTTCCTATTTATCAAAGTAATCGTCGTGCGGCGAAACAGGCGGTCTCTGATCTAACCCAAGATTTGCAAACCGCAATGGAAAAAATGATTTTGTAAGTGGGATCGACCAGCGATCCCATTAACGCTTAATTCGTCTTCTGTTCCTCACCCGCCGCATGTCTCGGTTTACCGCCCGAATTACGGACATTCACCAATTTACCCAGCAAAT
>JADEXW010000119.1 GCA_015206935.1 Pseudanabaenaceae cyanobacterium LEGE 13415
GATAAAAGAAACGATCGGTAGTTTTCCATCTTCCAGTGAAGCGACAGAAATTGCAGAGGTCAGCGAACTTTGGAACCAACGTCCATTTAGATTGTTCCAAAATATCTGATTAAACAGTCCTTGATCATAAGAACTATAAAAAGAAAAATAGCGATTCAGCGAAATCGTTAAGACGAGACAAAAAAAGATCGTTGCTAAAATCAAGGCTCGTCGGTATCCTTTTTGATCTCGACTCGGTACGATCGCTTTCAACGCTTTCATTTCATTTCCTGCCAGTCTTTCGTTAATACTTCGCCCCATCTTGCCGCAAGTGCAATTTGAGTAAAGGGAACTTCAATCGTTCGATCGCCCAATTCAAAAGCCAATGCGACCTTCTTCCCTTTGTTCGGCGGCGCATTCAAATCCACCGCTTGATCATTCACAAGCAGTCGAATATTTTTGACTGATCTCAGCGAAAAAGTTTCCGTCTCAGTCACTGCTTTCCGAGTCGCTTTACCGACGATTAACTGATCTTCTTTTTGTCCCAGTACTGAATAAATATCATATTTTGCCCGTCCAAACGGCTCCGCCCAGCGTCGATAGGTTTCGAGCGTTTGATACTCATTCCATCCCGCATACGCGAGTCCGATAAATGCTGCCAACAATGGCAACCACAATAGCCCATGTATCATAATTGCATCTGTTCAAGAAACATTTCCCATCGTATAGCAATCCTAAATCAGTCGTGAAATGCAAGGTTAATCGCGCCCCCTAACCCCCAAGCTTGGGGGGACAAGACTCTTAGCCCCCAGAATTGGGGGTTTGGGGGCGTTTCCGGATTTCACAGCTCAAACCGGATTGCGATATCGCTTCACCGTTCTAAACACACGAGAACAGAGGTATCGGCTATCTTGAGAGTGCAAGTAGGATTTTTGACGGACAACTTATGAGAAAGCTCCTGATCATCGCCCTCGTTCTTGTGGGACTGGGTTGGGCGATCGTACAATTTCCCGGCTTGGCGGCTCAAGGAACTTACGATCGCATTATTCTCGATTTCCGCGATGACCTCACTCCCGCTCAAATTCAATCGCAACTGAACGCGATCGCGCAAAATTATCATGTTCGCCCTGAGCTAAATAGCCGTTTCTCGAACAGCGAACATCTCTACATTGTTCCAGGTGATCAGGCACTGCTAAAAGCTCTGAAGCAATCCGAAGTGAAGCGATATACAGAATCGATCGAGCCTGATTATATCTATCGCATTCCTGAAGATGAAACGCTCAAATCCGTCAGTTCTAATACAGATCCCAAGCTATCGGCTCTAGCTCCCAATGATCCGATGTACAGCAAACAATGGAATTTGCACAACATCAACATCGAGTCCGGTTGGGTAGAAACGAAAGGTCGAGGTGTCACGGTTGCAGTAATTGATACCGGAGTCTCAAAAGTTCCTGATCTAGAGCAAACGAACTTTGTTGCAGGATACGATTTCGTCAATGATCAAGAGACCGCTGACGATGATAACGGACATGGAACTCATGTTGCAGGCACGATCGCACAATCGACGAATAACAATTTCGGGGTTGCTGGAATTGCTTACGAAGCGAATATTATGCCGCTCAAAGTTCTGAGTTCTTTTGGCGGTGGAACCGTTGCCGATATTGCTGAAGCAATTCGATTTGCAGCAGATAACAATGCGGATGTGATCAATCTTAGTTTGGGTGGTGGCGGCGAAAGTTCGGTTCTGAAAGATGCGATCGACTATGCTCACAGTAGAGGAGTGGTCGTCGTTGCAGCAGCAGGAAATTCAGATCAGAATGCAGCCGATTATCCCGCTCGATATCCTCATGCGATCGCGGTTGCTGCTTTAGATGCTTCTGGCGAAAAAGCCTTTTATTCTAACTATGGCGCAGGAGTCGATATTTCCGCTCCAGGTGGCTCAACGATTCAAGGCGAAGCAGGTGGCATTCTGCAAAACACACTTGATCCGCAAACAGGTGAATCTATCTTTGCCGCGTTTCAAGGGACAAGTATGGCGGCTCCTCATGTTGCAGGGGTCGCAGCATTGATCAAAGCCGCAGGTGTGACCGAACCGGACGAAGTGTTAGCAGTCCTAAAGCAATCTGCACGAAAGGTTGAATCTGATGAATTGAACCATTTCGGAGCCGGAAAACTGGATGCGTCTGCGGCAGTGAAATTAGCACTCCACGGCAAGATCACGTTTAACGATTTTTGGCGCTGGTTGCGTGACAATGGCTATCTGAATCCACGTTTCTGGATTGATGGTGGAGTCGTTGCCCTGTTACCAAAAATTGCAATGGTACTCGGTTCCTATCTCTTAGCTTGGTTCTTGAAAGTCTACTTCCCGTTTAACTGGAGTTGGGCAATGTCATCCGGGTTAGTGATGGGAAGCTCTGGACTGTTCTTTCTTAAAGGACTGTACCGATTTGATATGCCACAATTCCCATTTCGGATTCTGGGAAGCTCTTTACCTGAACTGGGTAGCGCCATCCAAGCGAGTGGAGCGCTCAATCCGATCTCTGCCAGTGTGGTGATTCCGTTTATTCTGCTTGCGTTATTGTTAGGGAATTCTCAGGGTCGATCGTTTGCGATCGGAACGACGATCGGCGTGACTGCCTTTCTAGGAATTAGCGCGATCGTTGATCCTCAATTGATGTGGCTTGGGGGTGGGATGATCGGGCGTACCTATCTCGTCATTCAAGCTATCCTCTGTTTTGGACTCGCAAGATTGGCTCTACAAGCAGGAGAAAGAACCGTATGACCGTAACAGGTGTGATTCAGCGTAAAGGATTTGGAACCGGGGCTTGGGCGATCGATGCCGATAATGGCAAGTCTTACGAGTTACACAATCCCCCCAAAGAACTGCAACAAGCGGGTCTCAAAGTCACAATTGAAGGCGAAATTCGCGAGGACGTGATGAGTTTTGCCATGATCGGGCAAATTCTCGAAGTGAAGCAGTTTGAGGTGCTTTAGCATTTGCAAAACTCTCGATTAAAAAAGTGCAACTAAGAAGGAATACTCCTACCTCAGTTGCATTTTTGTTTATTTAACTGTGAATTCGATGTATGGCTCGTATGACAGCTTTTTCGCGATCGCCCCTAAATCCCCCATTTTTACTATGTATACATAGGTTTCTTACACTTCGTTGTCAGCGGATCGTGCCCCCTAAATCCCCCATTCTGGGGGACAAGGAAAAATTTCTTTAATTCCAAGGCGCTTTCCACCTTCAAAGTCCCCCAAACTTGGGGGATTTAGGGGGCTGAAGACGATTGAACCGAAGCGAAACACTCCGTCGAACTTACGCTCATTTAACTGAACATCGCAAGCTACTGTGGCTCTTGATTGACCGGAACTAGCTTATACAGCGTTTCACCATTCGGCTTATCCGATGAGTCCGCCGACTAAGGCTCTTGTGATTGCTCAGTTAGAAGAATTTTCTGATTTAGCTTCAGGTTGATAGTTCGTTTGGGGCTGATTGTTTGTTTCAGATCGATAGTCGCTTGATGTCGGACGATACTCTGATTGAGAAGTAGACATCGACGGTTGAGGATTGCTGGATTGAGTCGTAGAAAATTGATTTTCGCTAACCATGATAATTGTCCTAAAGCAAAATTGTTTTGATTGATCAATGACAAATTGCATTGCCATCTACAGCAAAGCTTACGACTTTACTTAAGGAGAAAATGCCTCTAAAGGGAGACTTGCGTTAATTCGCAACTAACCAAAAACAGAAAAATGAAATGCTCAATTCATTGCTAAAAGACTATGGATCTCAGCCATTTGAGGGAGTTTCATCTTTCTGTTTCTGCTATACCAATACAGGTTCTGGTAATGCTCCTTGCATTCGACTCAGCCAATCGATCAAGTTTGTTAGCTGTTCATCCGCACCGAGCGCTCCCAAGCCGCGAACCGTCACTTTTCCAGATGTGAAGACGAAGCGCGATCGTAGATCGGGACAATCCTCGAAGTCTAACAGTTCAAAATTCTCTGATGATGCCTACTGAATAGGTAAACTCGTTTCTCCAGGACGAATGAACTGGCGTTTTGAAGCGTTCAAAAATTCAACGCTGACAGGTTCTCCTGATTCGTCATAACTCACGATCACTCCTCCGGGTTCTGCGATCGCATCTACTGGAGGAGTTTCTCGCAGAATCAGCGTCAAAATATCGGCATCAGGGCTATACTGCATTCTCATTGTGTTACTGCCAGTATCGGTTAACTTGACTTGTCCAATAGAGGGTAAGAATTCGTTTGGTTGCTCCAATCTCAGCATAAGGAACGCGCAAGAGTCCATTCCCTCTTCTAGATTGTGCAACCAAAACGCCATCGTCGTCAGCCACAACCTGTTCTGGATTTAAAACAACTGCCTCGACTTCCTCGCGTGTAATTCCCCGCTGCCTTTCCCATTGTTGTTGTCGTTCTTCTGCATGGTGTGACCAGACAATTTCCATTCAATTACAAGTTTTCCTACCAGAATAGCTTAGACCAATGCAGGTTCTGGTAATGCGCCTTGCATTCGACTCAGCCAATCAATCAAGTTGGTTAACTGTTGATCCGCACCGAGCGCTCCCAAGCCGCGAACCGTCACTTTTCCAGACGTGAAGACGAAGCGCGATCGCAGATGATCGGGCAAGTTCTCTTTCAACAGATTCCAAGCAGGTTCTTCCATTGGTGTTTCTAAAATTACATGCTGCTTGCCTTCTGGTTTAATCCGAGAGAATCCTAACTTCTTCGCAATTTGCTTCAGTTCCATCACTCGAAGTAACTGTTGAGCCGCGATCGGGATTTGACCATACCAATCATTCCAATCGGCTGCCACTTGCACTAAGTCTGATTTCGATTGTGCTGCTGCAACGGCTCGATACGCACTCATCTTTTGATCAAGATCAGGAATGTAATCGGCGGGAATGAAGGCTGTGAGACTGAGATCGATTTGAGTATCATCGACTTGCGGGATTTCTTGACCTCGAATTTCTTGGATCGCTTCTTGTAGCATTTCCATATAGAGATCAAAGCCGATCGCATCCATTTGTCCGGATTGTTCTGCACCGAGCAAGTTACCGACTCCACGAATTTCCATGTCTCGAACTGCTAATTGATAGCCTGATCCAAGCTGGGTGAACTCTTGCAATGCTCGTAATCGTTGGCGGGCTGCATCTGAAAGCTGATATTGCTTCGGATAGAATAACCACGCATGAGCTTGAATTCCTGCTCGTCCGACTCGACCGCGTAACTGATAAAGCTGAGACAGTCCGAACTTCTGAGCATCTTCGATCAAGATAGTATTGACTCTCGGAATGTCTAAACCGGACTCGATGATCGTGGTACAGAGTAAGACATCTGCTTCACCTGCACCAAAGGTTAGCATCACCGATTCAAGTTCAGATTCAGGCATTTGACCATGTGCGATCGCGATTCTCACTCCCGGTATCATTTCTCGAATTCGGGCTGAAATCTCTTCAATTCCTTCGACACGCGGAACCACATAAAAGACTTGTCCACCTCGATCGAGTTCTTGGCGAATTGCCGATCGAACCATTTCCCCATCATAGGGTGATAGATGGGTCTTAATTGGACGACGAGAAGGCGGCGGAGTGGTGATCAAGCTCATCTCTCGTACACCCGAAAGCGCCATGTACAAGGTTCTCGGAATCGGAGTTGCACTAAGGGTCAGAACATCAACTTGTGTTTTGAGTGATTTGATCTTCTCTTTCTGATTCACTCCAAATCGTTGTTCTTCATCGACCACTAGCAAGCCTAAATCTTTGAATGCAACACCTTTTCCTAAGAGTTGATGTGTTCCAACAACAATGTCTAGTTCTCCCGTGATCATCCGTCGCTGAATGTCTTTGCGCTCTTCAGGAGTACGGAAACGATTGAGCAATCCAACCTGAATCGGATAAGGCGCAAATCGTTCTTTGATGGTGTGATAGTGTTGTTGCGTCAGAATCGTCGTGGGTGCGAGTAATGCAACTTGTTTTCCAGCTGTCACCGCTTTGAAGATCGCTCGGATTGCAACTTCAGTTTTTCCGAAGCCCACATCTCCGCAAACTAACCGATCCATTGGTCGATCGCTTTGCATATCCAGCTTCACATCCTGCACCGCTTTTAATTGATCCGGAGTTGGCTGATAGGGGAAAGAATCTTCCATTTCTTGCTGCCAAGGCATATCAGACGGATAAGTAAAGCCTTGTTGCTGCGCTCGTTGTGCATAGAGTTGGAGCAAATCAACTGCAACTTTTTTAACGGCTTTGCGAACCTTGGACTTTGTTTTCTCCCAAGCTTTGCTCGACATTTTATTGAGTTCAGGTTTCGCATCTCCCACCCCTCGAAAGCGAGACAATGCACCCAACTGATCAGCGGCAACTCTTAACAGTCCATCCGCATACTTCAGAACTAGATACTCACGAGTTTCATTGTTAATCGTTAAGCTTTCGAGCTTGAGAAATTGCCCGATTCCATGACTCTTATGAACTACAAAGTCGCCCGGTTGTAGCTTGTTCGGATCAACTTGCTTCGATGCCGCTCTACGACGCTTGCGAACATAAGTCGGAGTCGCTAACGTTTGCTGTCCGAAGAACTCTTTATCCGTAACAACAACTAAGCGGAAAGTAGGGAGAATAAAGCCTTCAAGTTCTGCTAAACCAGAGTACTTTAGCGCAACGGGAATGTGCTGAGTTTGTAGTTTATCGATCGCTAAAAAGTCCCGTTGATTTGGAACAAACTGCGCTGGACAATCATGCTCTTGCAACAATGCCACCGATCGAGAAGGTTGCGCCGATACGAGCCAAATTGCAAAGTTACGATCGCGCTCTCCCCGCAATGTTTCAGCCAATCTTGCAAACTGATGTGGAATTGCAGGAACCGGACGGCAAGCGAGATTCAGCCCATTCTTCTCTTCCGCAAGTTCATTGAGCGTAATTCGATCGAACTTTTCTACCTCAATCAATGAAGCTTCTAAACTGCGGTGGATCTTCGGCAAACTTGGTTTAACTTCTTGCCATTGTTCTTCGACATGCTCAACCCAACGATCGCTATGGGCATGAGTCATTTCAGGTTCATCGATCGCAACAATCGTATCACTCGGTAGATAGTCTAATAACGATGCAGGACGATCGAATGCGAGTCCTAGAAATCGGCGCATTCCTTCGATCGAGACTCCTTCTGCAAATCGTTCTTGATCTTCAGGCGATAGATACTCAAGAATCGATTCATCTAATGCAGATTGAATAATCGGACTAAAACTGGTTGGCGTTAAAGTCACTTGAGTGACTCGATCGAGCGATCGCTGTGTCCCTGGATCAAACTCCCGAATCTGATCTAACTCATCCCCGAATAGCTCCAATCGCACAGGCAACTCAGCCGCAACTGGAAACACATCGATAATATCTCCACGCCGGCTCCATTGTCCTTCAGTTTCAACTAAGTTCGATCGCTCATATCCCAACTTTGCGAGTTGATCACTCAACTGTCCCAGATTGATCTCTTTACCTTTCTCAAGCGTCAGGAAATAGGGCGAAAATGCTTCGGGTGGCGGTAAGTGAGGCTGTAATGCTCTCTCAGTTGCCACGATCGCCATTTTCTCCGATCCCTTCACCAAATCGGCTAAGGTCTGCAACTGTCCCCAAGTCATTTCCGCTTCTGGATCAAAAGGTTCATACGGCGACGATTCCGAAGTCGGATAAAAATGAACTGTATTCCAGCCCATCGCATCCATTTGAGCGCTCCAGCGTCCCGCCTCTTCCAGCGTCGCCGTAATAATCAAAAGAGAGCGATCGCTAGTTTGCGCCAAAGTTGAAGCGACAATTCCTTTCGCCAACCGAGACAACCCAGATAATTTCAGCGTCGAATGCTGCTTCAGTTTGCTAAGAAGTTCAGTCGTCAGCGGCGATCGACCAAGGGCGCGAGTAATCGAAGAAAAAGCCATGTCGGACAGAGGAGCTTAATGGGTCTTTACATTCTATCGAATCAAGATTCTACCGAACGAATCCAGAAGGATCTGGAATTCAACCCTTTTTAGAATCGGAAATCCGGTCTTTTATTCCCTCAAAGTAATATCTAAGTCTCTGCCCGAATTCGACAGAATCCAAGCCTCGATCGGAGATACACTAATACAGTTCGTTGCGCTCGGCTAAATTTCTCCGAATGAATTCGCTCTCCTCAGATCTGCTGATCATCCTGTTTCTGACCCTGGCAAACGGACTATTTGTCATGTCCGAACTCGCGATCGTCTCGGCTCGCAAAATCCGTCTCCAACAAAGCGCCAATCAGGGTGACACCAAGGCGAGAGCGGCATTACGACTGGCTGAAGAGCCGAATAATTTTTTAGCGATCGTTCAAGTCGGAATTACGCTGATCGGCATCGCGTCCGGTGCATTCGGGGAACAAGCGCTCACGAAACGGCTAGAACCATTCTTTCAATCGATTCCATTTTTTGCGCCCTATAGCCAACCGCTGGCATTCAGTATTGCAATTCTGACTTTGACTTATCTCACGCTGATTGTAGGTGAACTCGTCCCAAAACGATTGGCATTGAATTCGCCTGAAGTGATTGCATCTTGGGCAGCCGTTCCGATGGGTTTGATGGCAAAAGCGGCAGCCCCGATCGTGTATTTACTCAGTACTTCGACAAATTTAGCGGTTCGATTGTTAGGAATTCGCCCTTCTGATGAGCCGCCTGTCACTGAAGAAGAAATCCGCGTCATGATCGAGCAAGGCACAGAAGCGGGAATGTTCGAGCAGGCGGAAGAAGACATCATGAAACGAGTGTTTCGCTTAGGCGATCGACGCATTAGTTCTCTGATGACTCCCCGATTAGAAATTACATTTGTTGATCTAGAAGACTCGATCGATGAAATTCGCCGCCAAATGATGGAAAGCTCTCATGCTCGTTTCCCTGTTTGCCAAGGTGGACTCGATAACTTGCTTGGAGTCGTTCAAACCTATGATCTCTTAGTCATGTTATTGTCGGGTCAACCGCTCGACTTTACGACCTCGCTTCAAACTCCAGTGTTTGTTCCAGAAAGTACTCGTGCATTGAAAGTTCTTGAACTGTTCAAACAAACCGGAACACAGATTGCCTTTATCGTCGATGAGTATGGTGTGATTCAGGGATTGGTGACATTAACCGATGTCTTGCAAGCGATCGTGGGGGATATTCCCACTGTCGAAGAACTGGCAGAACCTCAAGCTGTCCAGCGTGATGATGGTTCTTGGTTGCTTGATGGAATGTTGCCAATCTATCAATTCAAAGAGATTTTGCACATTGAAGATCAAGAACTTCCAGGAGAACAACGTGGTAGCTATCAAACATTAGGTGGATTCGTTGTCATGTATTTAGGACGAATTCCGACTGCTGCTGATGCGTTTGAGTGGGATACTTTACGCTTTGAGGTGATGGATATGGATGGCAATCGAGTGGATAAAGTGTTAGTTGGTACGGTGAACTCTGACGAATCAATTCAGCAACTACCTTAAGTTCGACTCTTACAGCAATCCAGCTAAACTCTTGAGGTGCGATCGCCAGTCCTGATCGTACTTGAGTGTAATGACGGTATAGCCAGAGTGGTATTTCAGATTGTCTCGATCGATCTGATCTTGTTTTTGCTGATCGGATGAATCGTGGACGGAGCCATCGCAGAAGATTGCGATCGCAGGTGATTGATAAACAAAATCGGGTTGACAGTTTGCGATTACCGCTTGGGCAGCATCTGGTAAACGCAATTCTTCTTTGTACATGAATCTCAGTACATCTCGTTCAAACTCAGAATTTGGATCAGATTTGGCAAGAAGCTGTTGATAGTGCTGTCCTCGTTGGTCTTGCTCAACTGTTTCACTCAGATGACTTCCTGATAATTCACCCAGCCATGCTTGAATCAGATGGCGATTGATGAGGGGATGGTCAAACTGGTTGCTATAGGACAATAAACACTCGTAGCAAGCATGGTTACAGGCTTCTTTGGGGTGGACAAAGTGACAGATTTCTAGAGCCATTTGTGCGATCGCTTGAAATGAGGTCGGATCTTCTAGAAGCTGAGTTAATACTCCTGCTCCGCCTTCTGCGGCTTCCCAGAAGAGTAACGTTTTTCCTTGCCCTAATCGCTCGGAACCCAGTTCGTTGTCTTCCAGTTTGTAGACCGCTTGGATTGATCTGACTAAGGCATATTGCAAGGTTGCTAGAAACGCTTCTGAATTCTCGTGAGGAATGTTTCTAGGTTCAATCACCAGAATGTTTGAGGTTTCACGAATCAAGAGATTGACATCCGTATGGAGCGAATCAGTCACTTGCTCGTTTTTGATATCGCCCCATGCTCCTGTTGTGGTATTTAGCTTGAAACCCTTTTCTTGGTTGCGCTTTAAACCGCGATTAATCCGCCAAATATTTGCGGTTTCTCCATAGGTAAGTTCTAGCAGCACTGTTCCTGTTGCAGAAGTGACTTCTGCACTTTTCCGCTTGTTTTCGTTGTAGCGAAAGTGCGTCGTGACGTTGTAGCCGTACTTCAGTCGTTCTTCTTCATCGCAAGTAATCCGCTCACGGCGACGAGTGAGCATTGTATCCATTGAAAGAACACGGTTGAGTTTAGCGCGATCGCCATTAAAATCTGTGATGCGGGTTCCACAGTTCTCGCACGTTTCTCTTTGCCAATCATCGCCTTGGTGAAAGTAGCCACAGTTAAAGCAGACGCTGACTCGCTCGTATTGGATGCCACCCGCAGGTAGACGAGTTCGAGCAATTTGAAATTTGCTGCCCTCGTAGTAGACGACATTGCCAGGAGCAAATTCGCGCAAAGCAACGATTCGAGGACGCGAAATAAAGTCGCCGTCCTCTCCAGAGCGAATGAAGGCTCGAACAGGGAGGCGCGG
>JADEXW010000644.1 GCA_015206935.1 Pseudanabaenaceae cyanobacterium LEGE 13415
TCCAAATACTTGGACGATTTATGTGGGCAATCATCAACGGGCTTCAATGATGCCTGTAGGTGGAAATCGGCTGTATTTCTTTTTTGATGTGCCTTTGCCACCGGGAACGAGTACGCCGCCTGAATTAATTCGATCGGAGTTAGCGGATCATTTCAAAGGCTGGGCAGAACCTGTTCAAGCTTTGATCCAGCAAATTGATCCAGAGAAAACGAATCGATTGGAAATCTCTGATGTGGGGCCTGTCGATCGTATGGTTCGCGGTCGGGTTGCTTTGCTCGGTGATGCGGCTCATGCGACTTGTCCTGATTTGGGTCAGGGAGGCTGTCAAGCGCTCGAAGATGTCTACATGCTGAATCATTTCTTGCTGACGACAAATATTAGTGTTCAGGATGCTCTGAAGCGATATGAAAAGTCTCGGAAAGATCGCACCAGTTCGATCGTGCAAAAAGCTCGCAGTCGTGCCGAAATGATTCACGGTAAAGATCCGGAACTCACCGCGCAATGGTATGACCAGTTAAAAACCGAATGTCCTACTGCGGTCACCAGCGCGATCGCGAAAACGATTCTGACAGGACCGATGCACTAATGCCCTATTCGCTTTCTGACCTCAATCAAATGGAGCAATCCGCCTTTACGATCGCTCTAGGCGAGATTTTTGAGCAAACTCCGGCGATCGCTTCTCAAACTTGGGAGCAGCGACCGTTCACGAATGTAGATGATTTGCATCAAAAAATGCTGATGGTTGTCAATTCGATGAGCAATGAGCAACAGTTAGCTTTAATTTGTGCCCATCCCGATTTAGGCAGCAAAGCAAAAATGGCGAATGCCTCGGTTCAAGAGCAAGCAGGGGTTGGACTCGATCGATTAACTCCTGAAGAATACGATCGCTTCCACCGTTTGAATGAGCAGTACAAATCCCAGTTTGGGTTTCCTTTCATTATCGCTGTGAAAAACCACACCAAAGACAGCATTCTAGAAGCGTTTGAAACCCGTCTTCGCCATTCCCAGCCCGACGAGATGCGACAAGCGATCGCTGAGATTTCCCAGATTGCTTATTTTCGACTTCTACAACAGGTGACATCATGACAATGACCCCCGTATCCGTATCTACCGTTCGTTTGTCGATTAATGCGAGTCGCTTAAATCAGAGTGTTGCTGATCTCGCCTCGATCGGCAAACTCGAAAACGGTGGAGTCTGCCGAATTGCATTTACCGATGCGGATTTGAGCGCGAGAAATCAGGTTCAAGCCTGGATGGAAGATGCTGGCATGATCACGCGAATTGATGCGGCTGGAAATGTGATCGGACGCTATGAAGGCAAATTTCCGAATGCTCCTGTGTTAGCAACTGGATCGCACATTGATACGGTTCCGGTTGGCGGCGCATTCGATGGCTGTTTAGGCGTGTTAGCTGGAATTGAAGTGGTTCGGACACTTCGGGAAAACAACATTCGATTAGATCATTCGATCGAAGTGATTGTCTTCAGCGACGAAGAACGATCGGTGATCGGCAGTAAAGCGATCGCAGGTGAAGTTCATGAAGATCCCGCTTACTATGTCCGCTTGGATGGCAGTCCGATTCAAGATTGTTTAACCAAAGTGGGCGGCGATTGGTCAAAAATTACCACCGCAAAACGAAGTGACATTGCTGCTTTTGTTGAATTGCACGTAGAACAAGGCGGCGTACTAGAACATGCAGAATTACCGATCGGCGTTGTTAGCGGTGTTGTTGGACAGTACCGATTTGCAGTCAAGATCAAAGGTCGCCCAAATCATGCCGGAACGACTCCGATGAACATGAGAAAGGATGCTTTAGTTGCTGGCGCTCAGATTGTTCTCGCAGTGAATCGACTCGCGTTAGATAATCCAGGCGATCAAGTGGCAACTGTAGGCTATTTGACTGTTTCTCCGAATGCGACAAATACAGTTCCCGGTGAAGTCGATTTGATGATTGATGTGCGGGATTTGTCGCATTCGCATTTGGAAAAATTGGTTGAGCAACTGAAAGCAGAAATTAATGCGATCGCTCAATCAACTCAAACCGAAATTGAGATGCGTCAGACGTTACACATCTGTCCAACCTTGGCAGCACCGGGAATTATGAATGCGATCGAGCAGGTTTGCCAGGAGTTGAAGTTGCCGAATATGCAGCTTCCAAGTCGTGCAGGGCATGATGCTCAAGAGATTGGACGAATTACGGATATGGGGATGATCTTTATTCCGAGTCGGGCTGGAATTAGTCATTCTGAAGAGGAGTACACTTCGCCAGAGGAATGCGCTCAAGGGACGAATGTGTTGCTACAGACGTTCTTGCGGTTGGATCAGATGTATGCCTATTAGGTGAATGCGATCGGGTTTGGGAATGTTATCGCAAACGTAATATTTATCACGTTTACCCGATGATCAACAAATGCGATAAATGTTGCGTTGTCCCGACGACGTAGAGACGATTCGCCGAATCGTCTCTACGGGATTTCGCGGTGGGACGACAATCGTTCAATTGGTTTCCCACCACAAAATCAATTCCCTAAAATCCCAACAACGCCGCCGAATTCCGATAATACGTCGCCCATCGTCGCACCTCCGGACGTTGCTGCCACTGCGATCGAGTCACCCACAACGTAACTACCGGAGCTGCCATTCCACCATTGCGCCCTACCACAACCACCGACACCTGATTCGCCAACAAATCGCGATCGAATCCACGCTGTGCCGCCGTTCGTGCCACCAATTCAGCCCGACGCACCATCCCTTCATACGTCTCATTCGGCGCACGATCGAGCATCACCTCCAATCGAGCCGTATATGCTTGAGCCGCGATCGGAGATACGATCGCCTCAATTCCCCAAACTGATGCACCACATCCGAGCGTGAGTAGACCCAGAACCAATGAAGAACGAAAATTCATAGGAGAAGTCAAAAAACGAACAATACGGGAAAAGTTGTGAATCATGTTAATTGAGGAATAGATTTTTGCTGCAAAAAAGCAGTTTTTTTCTATGATGTGTTTGCGCGAACCTTTCTAAACAGTTGAGGTGTTGGGATGAGCAATTTTTGGGCGATCGCAGTCGGAATCAATCACTATCAGTTCCTTCAACCTCTTCATTTTGCCCAACCAGATGCCCAATCTCTCTGTGAAAGTCTGGTGAGTGATGCGGGTTTTTTACCAGATCATTGTTTACTGTTGACGGATACTTCTCCGGATATACTCGGACATTCCACTGATCCAAATCACGAGAATTTGCAGTATTGGACAAAATTTCTCAAGGACAAACTC
>JADEXW010000645.1 GCA_015206935.1 Pseudanabaenaceae cyanobacterium LEGE 13415
GTCCCAATCGTCCAACGCCTAAACATCCTCAACTGCGGCAGTTATCTTGTTTTGCCCTCGGTTTGATTGTGCTGCCGATCTGGTTAAGCCAGCAGCTTCCAATTCGGATGCCACCCTTAGTTCCACAGCCCACTTTCGCGTTGCTCTTGAACTCATCGTAATGACTTCAACACAAACCTACACCTGTAAGCCCCTAAATCCCCCAAATTTGGGGGACTTTGAAGGTGAAAAGCGTTTTGGAATTGGATCAATTATTCTGGCTCAAAGTCCCCCAGAATGGGGGATTTAGGGGGCGCGACTGACCGCAGCGCAGGAGACTTGTGTATACACGGTAGCCGCATAGCGAGTGGGGATGGATAGCGAGAAGAGTTAAAACTCGCTAAAGATATCGAGTTGCTGGATTGGATCTTTTGGAGGTTCAGCAGGTCTGGATTTACTCTTGCGAAGCCCGATCGCGATTTTGCTATGTTTCTCGATTTGCGTCATCACTTGTCTGGCTCGATCGATGACTGAACTGGGTAAGCCTGCCAATCGTCCCGCTTCGATTCCATAGGAGCGATCGGCTCCTCCCGGTTGAACTTTGTGCAGGAAAATAATTTGCTCTGGCATCTCGCGCACTGTGACTTGATAGTTTGCGACGTTTGACAGAATCGATGCGAGTTCATTGAGTTCGTGATAGTGTGTCGCAAAAATCGTTCGGGCGCGGATTTCAGTTGCTAAATGTTCCGCAACTGCCCAAGCGATCGATAATCCATCAAATGTTGCTGTTCCACGTCCGATCTCATCTAAGAGAACGAGCGATCGATCCGTTGCATGATTCAAAATATTCGCGGTTTCGTTCATTTCCACCATAAAAGTAGATTGTCCGGTGGCGAGATCATCGACTGCACCAACGCGAGTGAAGATGCGATCGCAAATTCCCAATTGCGCGGAGTCCGCTGGAACAAAGCTGCCCGTTTGCGCTAACAGTTGAATCAATCCGATTTGTCGCAAGTAACAACTCTTTCCACTTGCGTTAGGCCCGGTGAGAACAATCAGATCGGGAGCAGGGGAGCCAAGATCAGCCGAATTGGGCACAAAGAAACCTGCGGGTAAAGTTTGCTCGACGACTGGATGACGACCTTCAACGATCGAGATTTCCCGCCCAGATGAGAGTTTCGGACGACAGAAGTTTTTGAACACTGCCAGTTCAGCAAGTCCGCACAAAGCATCAACGGCAGCCACTCGATGAGCGACTTTACGAATCAATTCGGCTTGTTCACCGACAGTCGATCGTAGTTCCGCAAAAATTTCATATTCCAGTTCACCAATCTCCCGCCGCGCATTCATAATCCGGGTTTCGCGCGTTTTGAGTTCTTGCGTGGTAAACCGTTCTTCGTTGGTTAACGTTTGCTTGCGTTCGTAACCTTCAGGAAATTGTCCTGCTTTAGCGCGAGAAATACTAATGTAATAGCCGAAAGCTTTGTTGTATCCGACTTTTAGCGTTTGAATTCCAGTCCGATCGCGTTCATTCTTCTCTAGTTCTGCGAGCCATTTCTCGTCTTCTGTGGCTTGCGATCGCATTTCATCGAGTTGTTGCACGATGTTTGATCGAATCAGTCCACCCTCTTTAATGGCAAGCGGAGGACGTTCAACGAAATGAGCTAAAAGATTCTGTCCTAACTGTTCCAAAATCGGTGGAACATGCTGCAAGGCTCGTAAGTGTGAGGATCTTGCTCTTGCAACTAATCGTGCCAATTCTGGTAATTTGCTCAACGATTCTGCAATGTTCACCAAGTCGCGTGGGGTTGCGGTTCCCGATCCGGCTCGACCTGCTAACCGTTCCAAATCATAGATCTGGTTCAGCATTTGTTGGAGGTCTTCTCTTAGGACACCATCTTTTACTAGTTCCTCGATCGTGTCTTGACGCGCTTCGATTTCCTCTAGATCTAACAAAGGCTGTAGTAACCAACGTCTAAGAGCGCGGCTTCCCATTGGGGTTTCTGTATGGTCTACCGCCCAAAGGAGCGATCCATGAAACGTGCCATCTCGAACCGTTTGTATGATCTCTAAATTACGGCGAGTTTGGGGATCAAGCGTTAAATACTCGGTAATCGTATAAGTGCAAATCGGTTGAAGTGGAACCTGCGTTGGTTCTGAATTTTTCGATTTTGTGGTGTCTAAAACGTTTCGTTCTGAAGTCGATTCGATGTATTCCAACAATCCACCCGCAGCCCGAACTGCTAACGGGAGATGTTCACAGCCCATGCCTTCAAGCGATCGCACTTTAAATCGTTCGATCAATCGGTGACGCGCTTCGGCTTGTGAGAATGGAGACTGCGATCGTAACGTATAACAAAATTGCGTTGGTAAACTTTCAGGAATATGCGGAGAGCGTTCTCCGGGTCGCAGTAATCCGCCTAAATCCGGTGCATTCGTTGGAATCAAAACTTCCGCAGGTTGCAACCGCATTAATTCGCTACTGAGTTGATCCAAACTACTCGATTGCGTTGTTAAAAACTCTCCAGTTGAAATATCCGCGTAAGCCAATCCCCAATGCGTTCCAGCAATCACGATTGCGGCTAAAAAGTTATTTCGCTTCGCATTCAGCATTCCTTCTTCCAGAATCGTTCCTGGAGTAATCACACGAGTAACTTCACGCCGAACTAATCCCTGTGCTTCATTGGGATCTTCAACCTGATCACAAACCGCGATCGCATATCCTTTTTCAACCAATTGCGCCGAATACCGATCGAGTGCATGATGCGGAATTCCTGACAATGGAACCCGTCCCACTTCTTTGCCGCCATCTTTAGAAGTCAGAACAATTTCTAATTCACGAGACACGATTAGCGCATCTTGGAAAAACGTTTCATAAAAATCGCCCACCCGATACACCAAAATCGCATGAGGATATTGATCCTTCAGATCCGCATAGTGGCGCATCATCGGCGTGAGATGATCCCGTTTCACAGCGCGATGATCAGCATAACGAACTGAATGCTTAATTAAGCGATCGGGAACACCTTGAGTCGGATCGGGTTGAACAGTCATGAAACAACTTTATTGGTACAATTTTACTAAAATCTAGCATTGATCCCAATCATTTTAGCGTGGATCAAAATCGCTCTTTGGGGACAGGTGATCCCAACCGGGTCGAGTTCGGAAATTCCTATCAGAATTTTCTAAGGCAACAGAAACAAGTTTGTTAGCCTAGAGATACATGAAATCGGGCATTCTGCTTTTAGGATGACCTTATTAACTCATTGCAATATTTTTACGAGGGGATGAGC
>JADEXW010000646.1 GCA_015206935.1 Pseudanabaenaceae cyanobacterium LEGE 13415
CACTATTTTTCATGGATTTGAAGACTCGTGAACTGTATCTCGAATCGATTCCTGATACGGCTTCTGTTGCTTGGGGCAATGACAATCAACCGGTGTTCTATGCTCAGATTGATCCTGCTATTCGTCCTTACAAGCTGTTTCGACATCGATGAGGCAGTGATACTGATGAGCTTCTTTTTCACGCGGCTGATGGTGCTTACTTGCTGGGTGTTGAAAAACCTCGAAGTGATGCTTATCTCATCTTAGGTTTGAGCAGCAAAATCACCACAGAAGCTTACTATCTGGATGCGAATGATCCAACCGGAGAGTTTCGCGTCATTCGATCGCGTCAAACAGGCATCGAATACGCAGTTGAACATCACACTGATACGTTTTACATTTTAACTAACGAAAACGCGCTGAACTTCAAGCTGGTGAAGGCTCCAGTGAACGACCCAAGCCATTGGGAAACTGTGATCGAACACAGCGAAAATGTCTTTCTAGAAGGAGTGAGCGCTTTTGCTGATCATTTAGTGATCTACGATCGAGAATCCGGTTTACCCAACATTCGTGTCCGTAAACTTTCCACTCAGGAAGAACATAAAATTTCTTTCCCAGAACCCACTTACGAAGTCTCAGAATCAATCAATCCAGAGTTCAATACTCACACCCTCCGATTCGGTTACACTTCGCTTGTAACGCCTGGATCAGTGTTTGATTATGATTTGGATGCTAGAACTCGTGAACTGAAAAAAGAAACCCCTGTGTTGGGTGGATACGATCGCGCTAACTACAAAAGCGAACGACTCGAAGCGATCGCGCCAGATGGTGAGAAGATTCCACTCTCGATCGTATACAAAGCAGGCATCGAACCAAACGGCAGCAATCCTTTACTGATGGTTGGCTATGGTTCTTATGGCTTTAGCTATCCAGATTCTTTTAGTACAACCCGATTAGCATTGCTCGATCGAGGAGTTGTCTTGGCGATCGCACATATTCGTGGTGGTTCGGAACTCGGTCGGAGATGGTACGAAGATGGCAAATTCTTACACAAGCAAAATACATTCAGTGACTTTATTGCTTGTGCGGAAACCTTAATCAAAGCAGGCTGGACAGATTCAGAACATTTAGCCATCTCCGGCGGTAGTGCGGGTGGATTATTAATGGGAGCAGTGCTTAATCAGCGTCCAGAACTGTTCAAAGCTGCGATCGCACAAGTTCCTTTCGTTGATGTTGTCACCACGATCTTAGATACCTCTCTTCCTCTGTCTGCAACCGAATGGGAAGAATGGGGCAACCCAAACGATCCAGAGTTCTACTTTTACATGAAAAGCTATTCTCCTTACGATAATGTCGAAGCAAAGAACTATCCCGCATTGTTAATCACCGCAGGTTTGAATGACCCGCGAGTGTCTTACTGGGAACCTGCGAAATGGACAGCAAAACTCAGAGCTATGAAAACCGATCACAATGTACTGCTGCTCAAAACCAATATGGGAGCGGGTCACGGAGGCGCATCTGGACGCTATGAACGGCTCAAAGAGATTGCATTTGAGTATGCCTTTTTGTTAGACCAATGGAAGCTTGCCTGAGTTATTTAGCAGCAAAGGTTCCATCATCAACAAACTGAGGACTCGCACCAATCGGATAAGCTGCAATACTGTAGCGATATCGTCCAGAAGACAAGGGTTCTCGTGCTTTGAAGATCACAGTTAGGGTTGTATTTTCAGGCAAAGGCGAATCGAATTCGACCCAGAGCGTTCCAGTTTCATCAATGAAAGTTCGTTTTAGTGCGATCGCATTTTTTCCCGATTGTGCGATCGTATTCTTGAGATCCAATGGAAGTGGCACAGTCTGATCCGCATTCGTTAAGGAAAACGAGAGCTTTGTAAAACGGCTACCTGAGCGTTTCGGTAAAGTCATTGTAAACGCATAGGAAGCACCATTCACCTTAGCGGAACTTTCTTTCGTGACTTGTGGCAGTGTGAGCGTCAATGGTGCAGGGGAATTTGCGACACTGGTTGCAGTGACGATCGTACTTGCGATCGCGAGTGTGATCACAGTTTGCATTTGATAGAGGGTATCATTCATGGTTCGTGGGTCGATCGCGGAAATTGGGTCGATCGCGGAAATTTTGTAGAGACGCGCACACGAAGTGCAGCGAAGCTTCTAATCGCGTCTCTACGTCATCGGGTAAATGCACAATGGTTATCGGTTGGATTCGCAACGAATTACATTTACGTAAACTGAATTACATCCCGATTAAAATTAATCCGATTCTCACCCGTGGGGAAGCCAGCTTTACCATCGCCATCCCCATCAACATTACTGTGAACATTGGTGTAGAAATCACCTGCTAAGAAAGCGGCTTGCTCCGCCGGGCTGAGTTCAAATTCACCAGAAATCGTGCCAGATTTCGCATCAGTTGGCGTGTTCGTAAAATATCGAACCACAGTTGCATCCGCGAAACTTCCACGAGAATCACCCGACGGACTAAAGTGCAGGTGCGTTCCAGAGATCGGATTGCCCTCTACATCTTTCGGCACTTTCAAGAAGTTCTCAATCAATGCTTTTGGATCAGATCCATTCAGGATTTTAGCTTTCGGATCAATCTCTTTCTCTCCTTGGCTAAACAATGGAAACGCATCAAAGTCCTTGTAAGAGCCATTAACGCGAAGAACACCATCCTTCAACTCTGGTGTGAGTTCCGTTGTTCCAGGAGTGTCATCCACCCGGAATGGGAACTCAGTCTTGCCCGAACCTTTTGCAGTGTTGAGCTTAAAGCCATCATCACCGACATAGAGGAAGTCATCCCCACTACCACCAATTAAGCGATCGTGTCCCTGTGTTCCCGTCAGTTTCCCATTCCCTCTCTGACTTTTGAAGCCCTCATTCTTCAAACCACGCAAGCTACGATTCGCTTCAGCCGTGTTTCTAGCAAAGTTCTTCTCAGAGATGTCTGATGCTTTCACAAAAGGAAGTGAAGCAAGAATGTGTTCATTTCTTTTGTCGATGATTAGTGCATTGTTGACTGAATCAAGCGGTTGATCCAGTCCACCTTTACCAGGATTTTTGCCTTGAGCAACAATGATGTTTTTCGGGTTGAGACCAGAGAGAACAAAGCGATCGTTTGCCGGATCAAAATCTAGCACTCGATTGGTCGTTTCTTTGCCCAAAATGATTGTGTCTTTGCCTGTTCCCGTGGTGATCGTGTTGAAGCCGCCGCCTGTTCCTCGGATGATATCGCTATCACCAGAAGCAATCACGACATTGTTACCTTCTTTGGGATTGA
>JADEXW010000647.1 GCA_015206935.1 Pseudanabaenaceae cyanobacterium LEGE 13415
ATCCGTGATGAAAGCAAGTGATCGCACGGCATCTAACAAAGCAAAATTCGCAATCTGGCATGACTCAAGCGCTGCAATTGCTTCCTCCGACCATAGAAAACTTCCCAAAGCAGGAAGTCCCAACTCCGGGCATCCCTGTCCGCCTAAACTTTTCACGACCACCCGTAGGCTATGAAACAGATCACTGTGACGTGTTCCGCGCGTTCGATCTGCTAGCGATCGCAGCCTTGTAGTGGAGTAATACTTGGTATATCGCTCTTTCGCAGCCAGAGAAGCAGTCGGATCAAGAAGGGCATCTCTATCCTCTACAACAAACAGAAATAGCAACCGATAGACCAACCGCCGCAGTTGATGGTAGTAGTTTTGAACAGTCAACTCTCCTGTCTGCAACAGTTGCCGCAACTCTCGGTTATGAGGATGAGACAGAAACCCTTGTCCCAATGCAGTAATTGCAGCTTCCACCCCGTCCCGAAGCTGTTCTAATGCGCGAGTTCCTTGCTCCTGGGCTGCTTGTGACCATCGCTCAAGCCAGCATTGCTTGGGCACTTCAGACTCAACCCTTGATTGGTGGCAGAGCAGCCATAGCACCACAAAATCGGCATACACTTCCCCTGACATCATTGCTTCTAGATCAAACTCTACAAACGATTGACGGGTCAGGCTGATATTATCTCGCAGAATTCGCAGCTTACGACCATTGGACACAAACGCCCACAGATGAGAATCGGATCGATTCAGAAATTCCTGTACTAAACTGTGAGGGCTACTTCGTGCCGCCCCCATTGCTCCCGCAGTCCGCTTGTCCAGATTCACACCCCATCCCACCAGGTGAATAGGCGTATGTTGATAGCGATGAGAAATTGGATAATTCTTCCCTTCGATTTCAACTGCCCTTGTCACCGCAAGCCGCCCATATCCAAGTTCTTGAAACAGTGGAAGCAGAAAGCGATCGCGGGTAACGCTGGTTCCCAAATCATGCTCAGGCAATTTCTTTAATGCAGCCTGAAAACTCACCCATGCTCCCCGTAGGCGATTCCAGGAGCGATTGATCGCTTCATTAAGTTTCTCTCCTTCCAGCAAGTGGTAAGATGCGGGGCTGAGTCCGTCTAAATTTTTATCTCCAATCACAATTCGCTGAAGCAAATCCCCCGGAAGCATTGCTCCTTCCGTGCGGACTGTGGTAAAAATGCTAGCGCCCCGTAGTTTCATCTGTTTACAGCAGTGAGTCTATTGTGAACTGGGTAGATAAATAAAAATGCCCAAAATGTCGGGTGGAAGTTGAGGTTCTACTCGATAACTGACTCCTTTCATTCGATTCGCTCTTCTAACTCGACGATGGGCTTCCAGCAAATCTTGCCCTCTTTCATCTGCGACTGTTTCCAGATGAGGACGGATATGCTCGAAGCTATCAAGCACTTTCTGTAGAAAATCTCTAGCTTGATCAGCACCAATATTGGCATCTGATCGTGCTTGCAGTAGTTCTTCAGCACTTTCAATATCAAGCCATTCCGCATTTTGGGGAGAGCCAGCAAACGCAAGCAGTTGGCAGTCTTCAGCGAGTAAGGGATATTCAGTTTCTCCCCGCTTCGTCAGAATGTGATAGCGAAACCGAGTGAGCAGAAGTGTCGTGCGTCTCTCCACCTGACGAGTCCGAATCACGCCACAGCGTTTAGCCATACCCTCTCCAAGCTGATCCAGAGCAGTATCCATCACATAAGTTGCTAACCCTTCTACAACTGGGTGTGTTCGGTTGAGATACAGTTGGTCATCTTGAATAGGCAGTTCAAATCGGGCTTGAAACTGCTCATAGCCACCAATCACTTCTTGCAACGCCTTGGGAATCTCTTTGAGAGCAAAAGTAACACCCTTATGGCTATCTTGGATTGTCCCTCCGTAAACCGTTAGTGCCTCTCTTGTAAAAGCTTCAACGTCTACACCTGAGCCGATTGCTGAACGAACCGCTCGAAGCTCCTGAGCCACTTCTTCGACTTTAATCGTCTCTTGAGCAAACATGGTGCGCGATCGCTTCTCTCGATCTTGTGCAGCTTCCCACTGCTTGAACAGTTGATCTTTCTGAGGTTTGTAGAAGCTGTCATCAAACAACGACAACTGCTCAGAGCCATTATGCGACTGCTCCCGTAACAGTAGCCCCTCAAAAATCGCTTCTACAACCTGATCCGTATCGATTGGAACCGGGACGGAAATACCTAGAGAACTCCGAATTGTTCGATGTTTCCGAATCAGGACATCAAGTACAATCCCGTCGATTTGGTTGTCAGTTCCGTAGTAAGTCAGAACTCGAACTTTGTCGTTAATCTGCCCATAGCGATCGACTCGTCCTTCGCGCTGCTCATGGCGAGTCGGATTCCAGGACAAGTCATAGTGCAGAATGGCACTGAAGCTTTCCTGAAGGTTAATCCCTTCACTCAGACAATCTGTGCAGACCAGTACTCGTTTTGCAGCAGTTGCCAGTTGCAAAACTCTTGCTTCTCGTTCTTTAGGAGGCAAACTACCTGTAACTGCTGCAACCTCCACACCTTTGAGCGCGGTTCTTAAATGGTCAGCGACATACTCTGCTGTTTGGATAAACCGACAGAAAACAATAGGCTGAAAGCCATCTTGGAGAAAAGATTTAACCAAACTGATGGTCTTCTGAAGCTTTGCATCTTTCTTGCCTTTGAGCGCTTCCGCTTCCCGTGCCATTCGGAGTAAGCGATCGCGATTCTTCTGCTCATCGGTTGCCACTTCAGCAATGTCGCTCCCTGGCAGCACATCCACCCCTTCGGTTGCTTCATCATCCATCAAGTCCAGCACGGTGCGACGACCGACCTCATCAGCGGCTTCCGGTGTTTCCGCATCTACAGTATCGGCTCGATTTCTCAGCGTTGCGACGGCTGCCGCTGGACTTGAGGCTAGAGAACGCAACAATGCCAAAGCAGACCACCATCGCACTCGCTGACGATAACGATTACCCTCTGCGGGGTCTTGTACAGTTTCACGGGCGTACCTCAAAACCTTGTCAAACAGTTTCTTGTAGTCTGGCGAAAGCGTGTACGTCTCCTCTTTGTCTTCGCGACTAGGAAATGGTGTATCAGCATCCAAGTAATGCTGAATGTCCCCCCGTCGTCGTTGAACAAGATGGGCTGCAATCTGACGGCGATACTGCTCGTTTTCCTTGCCAGTCAAGTCTTCAGGCAAACGGGCAAAATCTGGATTCAGAAGTTGCAGAAGCGATCGGAATGCTTCTTCTTTACCACTGTGAGGTGT
>JADEXW010000648.1 GCA_015206935.1 Pseudanabaenaceae cyanobacterium LEGE 13415
TCATAAGCTCGAATCCACGCGATCGCCCACCAGCCATCATCATCCCGAAACCACGGATTGATGAAATTCTTGTATCTCGGCTTTTGGTAAAACGTATTGTAAATGATGCCGCGATAGGTCAAAGAATCGGTAATGCGTGAATATTCGATCGTGGCTTCCAGTGCATTCGCTGCATTCCACCAGTTCGAGGTATTCCATAGCCCCGTTCCTGGGTTGTAAAACATCTGCAACGCCGCCATCCCTGCGGCAATTCCTGGAGAACAAGTTGCGGGTACAACCATTTTTCAATCCTTTAATGTTCCAGGATCGACACTACCAAACGATCGACAAATTCAACACAAATCCTGGCAAAACATCTTCCCCAGAGAGCGCCACTGGATCTTCCAAAACTTCTACGGATTGATCGGCTCGATAAATCTCAACTCGTCGGGTTTTACGATCGATTAACCACCCTAACCGCACGCCATTTTCCTGGTACTCTCGCATTCTTGTCTGAACTTCTTCCAACATATCGAAGGACGACATCAATTCGAGAGCAAAATCGGGAGCAACGGGCGGAAATTTCTCTTGCTCCTCCGGTGTGAGTGCATTCCATTGAGATTTCTTCATCCAAGTGAGACTCGGCGCTCGAACCGCTCCATTTGGTAATCTGAAGCCAGTTGAAGAACCAAAGCAAACTCCTAATTGTGTTTGCCGGTTCCAGATGAAAAGCTCCGCGCCGATTTCACAGTTACGATTTGAGGTAACTGCGCCGTAGGGAGACAGGATTAAGATTTTTCCTGATGCGTCGCGCTCAAATCTGACATCAGGATTTACCTGACAGAGTTGGTAAAACTGGTCATCAGTCAGATCAATAATCGGTTTAAGGTCGAACTTTGCAAGTAGCATTGTCGATCGAGAAAAACCACTCTTTCATCATACGTTGTGCCGGAAATTTGCATAGTACGATTGAACTTTGGAAAATCTTGCACTACAATGCAGCGAATCATTGTGAGGACACACAGATGAACAAAGGTGAATTAGTAGACGCAATTGCTTCTAAAGCAAGCGTCACCAAGAAAGAAGCAGACGCTATCCTGACCGCAATGGTCGATACAATTTTGGAAACGGTGGCAAGTGGGGATAAAGTCACGATCGTGGGATTTGGCAGCTTTGAAGCGCGGGAACGTCAAGCTCGCGAAGGTCGTAACCCTGCAACGGGTGCGGCAATTCAGATTCCGGCAACGCGCGTTCCTGTGTTTGCACCCGGAAAAGGATTCAAAGACCGAGTTGCACCGGAAGACTAAGTAACAACTGAGGCTAGGGGCAGAGAAAGAAGCTCCTAGCCTTTCTCATTCAGTGCTACCGTGGTTGAGCGGGTTTCGTTTCCATCAATCATGAGTGTTCTAACGCTACGATCGGTTAAAAAAGATTTCGGCATCAAAGAGATTGTTCGAGATGCTAGTTTCACGCTGGAAGCAGGCGAGAAAGTCGGACTGATCGGCACGAATGGATCAGGAAAATCGACTTTGCTGAAAATGATCGGGGGATTGGAGTCGATCGATGGGGGTGAACTCACAAAAGCTTCTGGCAGCCGCATCATTTATCTGCCGCAAGATCCTGACCTCGATCCGGAGCGAACCGTTCTAGAACAGGTTTTTGCGGATAGTGGTGAACAGATGTCGCTAGTTCGAGAATATGAACAACTTTCTGAGCAATTAGCTCATGGCAATTCGGATGCAGCAATGGCGCGATTGTCCCAGGTCACTCAGAAGATGGATTCGCTCAATGCTTGGGAACTGGAAACGAAAGCTAAGATTGTTCTCACTAAGTTGGGGATTCACGATTTAAACGTCAAAATTCAACAGTTATCTGGTGGTTATCGAAAACGAATTGCATTGGCAACTGCATTGCTAGCAGAACCAGATGTGTTGCTGATGGATGAGCCGACGAACCATTTAGATGCACTCTCGATCGAATGGTTGCAAAGCTATCTTAATCGCTTCAAAGGGGCATTGTTGTTAGTGACGCACGATCGATATTTTCTCGATCGAGTCACTAACCGGATTATCGAACTCGATCGAGGCGATCTTTATAGCTATAGCGGCAACTATTCGTACTATCTGGAAAAGAAAGCGGCTCAAGAAGCTTCGGAAGCGAGTTCGCAGCGCAAACATCAAGGCGTATTGAGACGAGAGTTAGAATGGCTCAAACGTGGGGCAAAAGCGCGAAGTACAAAGCAGAAAGCGAGAATCGATCGGGTTCATGACATGCAGGAAACTGAGTTTAAACAAACTCAGGCGAAAGTGCAGATTTCCACCGCAGGACGACGAATCGGAAAGAAAGTCGTTGAATTGGAGCATGTCACAAAAGGATTTGGCGATCGCATTTTGATCAAAGATTTCACCTACAATTTCAACCCCGAAGATCGCGTTGGAATTATTGGCGGAAATGGGGCAGGAAAATCGACGCTACTGAATCTAATTACGGGAAGATTGGAGCCGGACTCTGGGACGATCGACACAGGCAGTACGATTCATTTTGGCTATTTTGATCAACATTCTGAAGATCTCCAAATCAATGAAAATCAGCGAGTGATCGAATATCTGAAAGATGTGGCAGAACTGGTTAAAACGGCTGACGGTGAAGTAATTACAGCTTCTCAAATGCTGGAGCGGTTTCTATTTCCGCCAAATCAACAATATGCGCCGATTAATAAACTATCGGGTGGAGAAAGACGAAGATTATTCTTACTTCGGGTGTTAATGAGTGCGCCGAATGTGCTGATTTTAGACGAACCGACAAATGATTTAGATGTGCAAACGCTGGCAGTCTTAGAAGAATATTTGGAAGACTTTAATGGATGTGTGATTGTTGTATCGCACGATCGATATTTTCTCGATCGAACTGTTGATAAAATCTTCGCGCTCGAAGAAGGTGGAAATGTTCGCGAATATCCCGGAAATTACTCGGTCTATCTGGATTATAAAAAAGACGAAGAAGTGATCACTGAAAAGCCAACAGAATCCAAACCTGTGGCAACAAAATCCGTTTCTAACAAGCCTCGAAAATTATCGTTTAAAGAAAAGCGCGAGTTAGAAACTTTAGAGACAAAAATCCCAGAATTAGAAGCGGAAAAAGCCGCGATCGAGCAAAAGCTCTACCACAATCCACCCGCAGGATTTACCGAAGTTCAGAAACTTTCTGAACAGCTAGCAAATTTGGAAGAACAGATCGAATCTTCCACAATTCGCTGGATGGAACTCCTGTCTCTTA
>JADEXW010000649.1 GCA_015206935.1 Pseudanabaenaceae cyanobacterium LEGE 13415
GAGTTTGCACAATTGCTTTCATTTTAGGAAGTGATTGATATGAAATGTTGCTTGTTGTCATGCTAAAAAATGCAGTCATTGAAGCTGCATACCCAAAGTTAAACCATCTATGTTACGTGGGTATAAAGCTCAACGTCTGCGAGGTTATGCAATATTTAACAAGTATTAGAAAGGCGTTGCCGCTAAACATTTCTTGAACATTAATGCGAATCGTTCTAGCGCTTAAAACATTGCCAACCGAGAGTCATCGATCGCATCATCATAAAGCCCGATAGTGCTAGCCAGAGTCCATGATTACTCTTCCAATACCAAGCCAAGATTGCGATCGGTAAAAATCCAACGAATACTGATTGCAACATTGCTCGCCGTAGAACTCTACCTTGAGTGAGTCCTAAGAAATAACCATCAAGCAGGTAAGCGATCGAGCCAAATCCTAAAATCGGGAGTAACCAAAATACATATTGCCTCAGATAAAGTAGCACTTCAGTATGAGCCGTGAGCCGTCCGAAGAGTGCAGTCGGAAAACTGATAAATGCGATCGCAAAGAGAATCCCAATGATCAAACTGATTCCGCCTGCCCATTGGACAAGCTGTTTTAATTGTCGATCGTTCCCTTCTCCGTACAATACGCCAGCAAATGTTTCTGTCGCAAAAGCAATTCCATCAATAAAATAAGCAGCCAGCGTCACGACCTGAAGCAGAAGTGCATTCGCGGAAAGTGGAACTGCTCCAAATGCAGAACCGAGATTGGTAAAGACGGCAAAAGTTGAAATGAGAACAAACGTGCGGATCATGATATCGCGATTGAGACTGAATACCGTTTTTAGAGCAGACAAATCCCACAAGCGAGTGATGTGACCCCTAAGCTGAACGGTTCGACTTAAGATTAGTAATCCAGCTACTAAAGTAAGATATTGACTGATTGCAGTGGATAGTCCTGCTCCTGTACTTGCCCACCCCAAACGAACAATCAAAGCATAGTCGAGTACTACATTCGCAATGCTATTAATTGCGGTCAAAATTAAGACAGAGTGACTCCTCGATCGACCTAATAACCAGCCGATGATCACAAAATTGATCAAGGTTGCAGGCGCACCCCAGATCAGAGCGTTGTAAAATGCTTCTCCTGCGGCTTTAACCTCCGATGTCGCACTGAGCAGTGCAAATCCCAACTGTCGGATCGGAACTTGCAACAGCACAATCACGACACCCAGTAAAAGCGCTAGGATGCCGTGTCTGAGTCCGATTCGGATTGTTTCTGCTTCCTCTTCTCGTCCGACAGCTTGAGCCGTCATTCCTGTCGTACTCATTCGCAAGAAGCCAAACGTCCAATACAGATAGTTAAAGAGAACCGTCGCAAGCGCCACACCTGCAAGATGTCGAATTTCAGATAAATGTCCAAGAAATGCGAGATCTAACAGTCCTGCGATCGGGACAAGGAGATTTGAGAGAATGTTGATCGCAGTGAGTTTGAGAAACGATCGAAGAAAAGTAGGGGGTTGCAAAGTCAGTACAATCGCTTAAAGCTCTATTATCGAGTACAGCAGGGTGTGACGATCGAGGAAGATTTACTTTCGAGCTTTTGTTGTCGAAGCAGTTCACTCCAGGCATTAGAAACCGTTCGCTCTTTGGATTGAGAGCTTTGTAATTGAGTTCCGAGCGAGGTCAGTGCATCATACCAGATTCCATACTGAGCATAGCTTTTTGCGCGATCAAGCGATGTTTTTGAAACAGAGAGTGCTTGCTGTAAAGGTTGAGGAACAGCAACTCTCTGGAGTCTACCTCTTCGGATGAGGGGCAAATCGAAATCGACATCATCGGTTGATCGAATGCCTGAGCTATCGCAATAGAGTGCTAAATCCCATTGATAACTTCCGATCGGAATCGGCTTTGTAATCGAAAATCCAACGACTCCAGGCTGTGTTTTCGGCAGGCGCAGAACAGTCTTGTAAACGGTTTGACTCTTACTATCACGTAATCGCCATTCGACGAGCGTATTTTCCTGAATCCCACTGGGAATATCAAACCAAACGGTCGGTCGATCGCTGACTGTTAAACCCCAGTGATTTTCAGGTAAGTCCGGGTAAGGAGTTGGAACTAGGGCGACCAGTCCCGGAAAAGCTTTATCACAAAGTCCGCGATGTCCGCCGCCTTGTCCTCGATCGCTTGGATCACCCCGATCGGGTGGTGTTGGAGGTGAAAATTGAATTGAGGCTTGGAATTGGGATTGTTGAGCGGCATTCGGATGAGTCGCAGTGATAGCGGTGAGTGAGACGATCACCGCAGCACAAGTGATTTTGATCGAAGATGAGAGCTTCATCGTCATTCTCCCTGAAGTGTTTTAAGGTTGGATTTGGTGAGACTGTTGAATCGATACGCAACAAAGCTAGTGTTGAGAACAATACCGAAAGTTGCTGGGATCAGTGGAATCCATCCGCTTCGAGTGAGAATTAACCAACAACAGCCACTTAAAAGAACAAGACTAATTCCAGTTGCAAGTAGGATCGCATTCAAGCGACGGAAGCGCCAGACAATTAAGCCTCCTAACAGTGCCCAACCTGCGATCCATAGGGTTTCAAGTGGAGCAGACCAAACCCAAAGTAGCGATCGCTGATCGAGAACTGCACTCAGAATTTGACTCACCATATGAGCATGAACGACAACGCCTGGAAGTCTTTGCGGGAAACTTCGACCGTAAGGAGTGGCGAAAAAGTCTCCACTACTGGGAGCCGTTAAGCCGATTAGAACAATACGATCGCGAATGGCATCGAGATTCATATCATTGCTTAAGAGTTGCTCGACGGTGACTTGTTGAGCGATTTCGTTTGTCGATCGATAGTTCAATAAGACCTGACCGCCGCGTGAATCAAAGCGCTGATAACCTCCGGTTGGATTCGATAAGCTGGGGAAGATCACATTACCAAGCTGTAGATGCTGATCGGAAGTAAAGCTAGGTGTGATCGGGGGTTGTTGCCTGAAAAGATAGCGAAACGCAAGCTGTACACTTAATCCATAGGGGGTTGAGCATTTGGCGATCGTATTAGACGAACCAAACAATAGATGTCTTCGCACCACACCATCCCTATCTTGCAAAAAATCGCTAAATCCCACTTCTGACTGTTCAATGCCTGGGGGCGGAGCAACACCTGTGGGATCATTCGATTCGGGGTCAGGACGTTTGCAGATCGTAATTAAACGATCGTTTTTCGTTAATTGCTGCATCCGCGTTTGTAAGCTTTGCCGCTGAGTGGGAA
>JADEXW010000120.1 GCA_015206935.1 Pseudanabaenaceae cyanobacterium LEGE 13415
CTAGCGTTTTGAACTCAATCACGTTATCGTTGTTCATGGTGTATTCCTGGTCTGATATTTTTGTTGCTTTCAGCAGGATACGCCTTTTTTCTCCTTATTTTTCATACACCAGATTCAACCATAACCCCTGCTGCTAAAACGACTGATAGAGCTTGATCCGGTGGTGGACTCCAAATTTTGGGACTGTTGAAGTACGGCAGCATACAGAAGCTCCTTGAGTTCGGTAAAAGATCTGTAGATGTTGGGGACATGGGCGGCAGGTAACGATCGTGTGGATTGCCCTCGTCCTGAAATCACGATCAGATCAATGGGAAATCCTGCTCCTTGTTTTCGATAAAGACCACCCCAAATTGAAATGTGTTCTGTGACGTTGTAAGCGTTGTAAAGGGTGTAGTAGAATGCGCGGCTTTCTCTGGTGTTGTAGCGATCGGATCTTTTCTCGTTATCGGTTCCCAATTTTCCACCAAGAATCAGTACTGCTTTGCCGTCGTCTTTCATAGCTTTGAGAGCATTGAGGGCGATCGCGTGATCAATTTGAGTCGTGACATATTTCCCTGTGTGAAATTTTTTGGTTCGGTTTCCCTCTGGAAGCGATCCAAAAGGCGGATTTATGATCACAACATCATGCGATCGCCGTGGCAAATAACTCGCTGCATCCTCTTGCGTCACCGTAAATCCTTGATGCCTTAAATCATCTGCTCGTGCTGGATTGAGTTCATTAGCTGTGACTTGATCAGGATGAGTGTGTAGGAGTAGCGCACCGTTTCCAGCAGAAGGCTCGTAAACAGTAGTCCGAGAATCAATCCCTACCAGAGTTGCAGCTAAAGATGCGATCGGAAGAGGCGTACTGTATGCCTGTTGTAGAACACTGGTCGATGAACGAGTAGCAAGTGTCGGTTGGTGTTGATAGAGTTCGACTAAGCGATCGTAAGTTTGTGCTGGGTCAGACTGAATCAACGATCGCGCAACCCGTACCAATGCTCGTTCGATATTTTCGTCGATCATTTTTGCTTGAGCCGTTCCGGGCAAAATCGGTTCACCCAAATTCGTTGCCGCAAATTGTCGAGCTTGAACGATCGTATCAAACCCATTTCCAGCCTTGAACCAATCTTCAAAGGCTGAAATTAGTTGTAGGTTGGTCATGGTTGACCTCTCGATGAATTACGAAGCAGGCTCGATCGGTAAACGATTGATTAGGACTCGTCCACTTGGTGCGATCGCATGAACCACTTCTCCATCCCACTGCATCTCAAATAAAGCAGGCTCATCGGGTACAAGCTCAACGTGAGTCGTATCAGTAATTCGGGCAACACGATGACAGTTGCGATGCAGTTCAATAACTTTCGGCTGATACCCAATCGGCAAAGGTTTGGCATAGGCTGAAACGAGCGCTAGATATTCCAGCCGCTTTTGGATCTCATCGTTCATAGATACCTCGATGGTTATCGCTCTAAATCTTTCGAGCGTTGGCGAGTGCGTTCTACCTGCTGAGGCTTCAGTGCTTGAATGTCTTGCACCTGCGCGACTGTGCCTCTGCCGTACTGTTGAATCGTGGCAGGATTCACTTGTTTTACACCCACCTGAAACTGTGAGTAGGGTCCCTGATGCAAAAGTTCGGTCACAGATTGAGCAGTCTCGCCTGCATTTAACGCTGCTGCTGCAATTTTTTGATCTAACTGAATTCCAGCAAGATCACTGCCCACATATTCACGATAGAGGTCTGGGTACGACCACTGCCGTCCAGTAACAGCGTTTGCGTATTCGACATAGCGCTGACGTTGAGCTTGATCGACAGTCGATTGAGTGTATTTGAGAATGTTGGGTAGTGCAGCTTTTTTCGCTTCGGGTGTAAGAGTACGAGCTTGAACTTGCGTCACCAGTCCCTGAGCGAGAAGTTGAATGGTGATTTTAAGATCGTATCCGGCTTTGAGAGCCGCGATCGCAACCGACAAATCGAGCGATCGCGCTCCTGCTGCATTTCCTAGATATCGTTGATACACTTCCGTGTAAGTCAGCATGGAGTTTCCTAAGACTGCTCTTGCAAACGAAAGATATTGCTCTCTCATTTGTCGAGCTTTTTCCGTTTCGGGTTCACGGGGAATATTGGGATTCCCTATGCTTAATTCCGTCGCATCATCCACACCATCACGATCGGTATCGCTACTATCAGGATTTGTACCAGCCAAAAGTTCTTCTTGATCGCTCAGTCCATCGCCGTCACGATCGACAGATTGTTTCTTAGGTCTTGCCATTCCTCACACCTCCTAGCCCATTGCGTCATCCAAGCTACCTAACATATCGTCTTCGATCGACAGATCCATGTCAGCAAAAAACTGATTTTGCTCAGGTTCTGACTCAGGTTTCTCAGGTTGAGATTGAGAAGCGGGTGCTACTGTTCGATTTGGCGCTTCGATATCAAAATTCTCGCGCAAAAATCGAATCTGTTCTTCGAGCCGCCAAATCGCCTCGTTTGCAACGGCTCGAACTTCAGCTTTAGAGTATTTGCCACTTGCTTGGTAAGCAAAAGGCAACCAGAATGAACGACCTGCTGCCATCATTTTTTCTTTGCCATCGTAAGCCTTATGCAAAATCCAATTCAACAAAACTCCGTTAGGAGAATTGCGATCGGGTTCAAAGGTGAATCGAACTCGCTCTTTGGAGTTTGGACTGAGTTGGCTTTTGTCAGCAGGTCGTCTTGGCATCGTTCATTCCTCAAATCAAGCTGCAAGAGTATTCTGGTAGGCTGCCCAGGTAGCACCAAACATTGCATAGGAATCTGCCATCCGAGAAATTAAAGATGGCTGAGAGCAGAGGTCTGGATTGTCTCGTAGTAAAGCTTGAAGCTGATATTTCAAGCCTTCTCCAAAACTAAGTCGTCCTGGCAAATCCATTTGCTGAAACAGTGTATTGAGTTCAGTCTCAATCACGGTTCCGGCTCCTCCTGCCACGATCACATCATACTCACCACCAGGAAGGTGATTCTCCAAATAGGTTTTAACTTGCTTCCAGTAGCCTTCACGAGCGGCAAGATTCGTGGCTTTCAAGTTAATCGGCATCAACTGTCCGGCAACTCGAAGGCTGCTGTAGTTCATTGCGATCGCTTCGGTTAAATGCGGCGTTCCTTCTGGAAGTCCCTGAAGAGAAGCCGCAATTTTCACTGCATTAAAGAAACCAGGACCGTCGCTGCGGGATGTGTCTTGCAAAACTCCATTCTGAAAAATTAAAAGGCTCAGATTTCGGTGTCCCAACATTAAAACCAGAATGTTCCGGTTTCTGGGATTGATTTTTTGTTTGATCAGTTCTGCCCGCAGCGTCAAAAACAAGCCAAAGCCTTCAGGAAAGATTTGCAGCTTTTGAAAGTCGATCGACAATGTTTTTCCGCGAAACGTAAAATTCTTGGCGGCTTTCTGGAGTGACTCTTGCAGCTTCTTACGATCGCTAAATTCAGTCACAGGCAACATCAGCGACAACATGGCGGAAGTGCGATCGCCTAATTGAAGCCGTTCCTGCATTGCACCCAAAATCGCCAGAACCTTGTGGATTGCCCGACGTTCTTTTCGTTCCACCAGTCCCATATCACCTGCAAAGTTCTGAGCAAATTGCCCGACGGCTGCAATTTCATGATCTAGCTGTACCCAAGCGACTTTTTCCGGTTGGGCATCTTGATTCACATTCTGATATCGATCCAATAATTCTGGCTGTACCCAAGCAATCTCTGGTTCCATCACAAGCGGACAAGGCATTCCATCGTGCAAGTAAAAGCTCTTCGTTAAAGAGCTACCCAAGTCAATTGAAGTCACAATCATTATTTTTGCCTCTTTTTGTGGAGCCGTGGTAATGATGCTGTCTAGCTTTGAAGGGTAGATGCTGACATTTAGCGGGTATTTTTTCTAATCTCGAAATCACCACAACGAATTAGCGGGTGATATGCTGATATCGTACCTCGCTTTAATCAAACAAGCAAATGCCGTGTCCGGAAATTTTCATAAAGTTTCGCCTCACTCCGGCACTCATTCCCGCTATCGAGTTGAAGTTCGCCTAACCCCACAAGAGCGATCGCAGCTTGAAGCCCTTGCCCACAGTGCTGGAATGACCCTCAGCCGATATGTTCGCTACGCCTGCTTTCACGACGCTTCGCTACCGATAGTCACGGATATCGCGATCGACACTTACCAAGCATTAGGGAAAATTGGGGACATACTAGCCCAAATGCAATGTGAGATCGATTCAGAAACGCTTCGAGAATTACTATCTGTCCTTCATCAGGTTCGTGCTGAAATTGCTGGAGTGCGATCTACAGAATCAGGATTGCAATACCAAAGTACGCTAAAAATCACTGACAACCCCTAACCATGCTTGCCAAAATCACCAAAGGGCGAGACTTCTATGGTTGTCTCCGCTATGTTATAGAACGAGAGAAAGCCGATCGTATTGGCGGCAATATGGAAGGCGTGACTCTACAAGAATTAGTCGCTGAATTTAATCTCTCGGTGCAACGTCAACAGCGACACTCTCCTCGAAATTTCGCTCAAGTCTTGGTGTGTCATACGAGCTTGAGTGTCGAGGTGGGTCGCAATCTCGATGTTCAAACTTGGAACGCGATCGCGAAAGACTATCTCAATGCAATGGGCTTTGATGACAATCAATTTGTGATGATCAGGCATACAGACACGCAGCATGATCATGTGCATTTGGTGATTGCGCGATCGCGTTTGGATGGCACGATGGTCAACGGTTGGTTCGACTATCGCAAAGCCCAACTGGTACTTCGTAAACTAGAGCAGGATTATCAGCTTCAGTCTGTGCCGTCGAGTTGGGAAACAGAGGTGAAAGCTCCGACTGTCAGTGAGGTTCGTCGATTTCGCCAAACCGGAGAACCGAGTGTTCGGGTGCTGCTTCAAGTTGCGATCGACGATGTACTGTCTACTTCCACTGATTTGAACGATTTTAGACAACGCCTTTCAGAATATGGAGTTGAAATTCGACTCCGCCAAATTACTACAGGTATTGCAGGCATTTCATACAAACTCAACGGAATTGCTTTCCCTGGCTTCAAGCTTGGCAAACGCTACACCTGGAGCCGTATTCAAACCCAACTTGGAGAAAATTATTATGAGCGACGCAATGAGACAAGCTGCCAAGTCGAAGCTGGCACAACAGAGCCACACTTCATCGACCCAATCGCTTCAGACGTTGATCGACAATTTGGAACTTCTTCAGCAACTCGAACCGAAGCTGAAACCTGTTCAAGTTTTGGTGGAAGCGGTGAAGAGTTTGACTCCAGAGAGTCAGTTACAGCCCCAGTTAGAGAATCACCAAGCGCAGATTCAGACGCAGATAGAGAATCTATATCAGCATTTAATCAGCCTAAAGCAACAGATCGAAACAAATACGCCACAGATGAATTTGATTCTGGAAGAGCTTCAGGAGAATCTGCCGACATTCCAGCAGGTTCTTCAAGACCTCAAAAGCGCGATCGCAGCTCTTCAATCGACAAACATGACATTCAATCAGAGCCTTTCCGAGATCAAGTCTCAGAATCAACAAGCGATCGAGCAGGCAAAAACTCAGAGCCAGGAGCAACAGAAACAGATCGACCACTTGACCGAATTAGTGAGCCAACTTCGCCAACCAGTCCCGGATGGGTGAAAATTTGCGGTCTTCTAGCGATGTACGCAATATCCACCGCTTGCACAGTCGTGCTGATGCTGAGATACCTGCCGCCTCAAATCACTCCGACTCATCCAGTGACGCAGAACGATCGACACAAGTAATTTTGAGTTGGCAGAATTACTGCGATCGCGTTGACGAGTCCAACCCCGTAAAGCGAGATGAGAAAGTCGCGAGGCTTGCGATCGCAGATGGGAGACGGCATAAACTACCCTCACGGGAGCTTATAAAAGCGGTCAATCAACTGCTTCAGGATAGTCCTTATATTCAGTGGATGCGTGAGATCCAGGGGGATGAGAAGACAGATAACTATGTCAAGCTGACAATTCAGGCTGCACGTCAATCTGACAAGGTTCCTCAGAGACAGAAATCTCACCAACGCCATCGGCAGAGATCGCGGCAGCGTTCTCTATGACGCTGAAGCCAAAGTGGTTTATCGAGTAAGGCTATTGGTTTATCGACCGCTAGAAATCAAACAACAAAGTGGTATGAGAGGGAAAAGGTAATCGGTCAGGTGTTAGGAGCCTGATTTGGAAGGGGAGGACGACCATTCGCAGAAAACATCAATGCCGATATGGAGAATGTAGAGCGCGATCGCGGTTGCAATGGCAGAGTCAATTGGTAGGGGAACACCGGATAGGTTCACGAGAGCCGTGATGATTCCAGTAACCAAAGTTGCATTGGCAGGGTTTTTCTTAGCGCCTTGAATGAGGCTACGAAGGCTATCATTCTCGCCGCAGACTTCTTGTTGAACTCGTTTGAGGAAGATTTGCCAGAGCGATCGCGGTTCATCGCCAAAGGTTTGAGGTGTGCCGTAGCAATCGACATAAATTTGGTTGAATGCTGCTTCAAAGTCTTGGGTTTGTTCTAAAAGTTGCAAGGTCTCAAGATCGGCAGCGGGAGATTGGCGGACTTGGTTGATTTCTTCAGCAGTGGGAAAGGTTGCCATAAATGCTGTTCTTCAGAATGCAGTTTGTCTCCGGAGATCGTAGATTAAGAGTGTATTTGATTACAAGCCTTCCTCTGTTGCTGTAGATTATGCCGACGATCGAGATTCGACAAACGACGGGATTTGATGCGATCGTGTCGATCGCGGGTTCGGAGTTCGAGATCACAGTACGCGATCCGTTTGCGGAAGCCGAAGAAAAACAGTTGGAATGGTACTTTGAACAGTGGATTAAGTTTCCGTTTTCGGATGGAACGATCGCGAAACGAGCAGCAGATAGCGTGAGAGCGTATGGCGAGAATTTGTTCGAGCAAGTGTTTGGCGATCGAGAAGCTTATGCCGCTTTCAAGAGTTTGAAGGTGAGTGAGCTAGAAATTATCATCCGAGGAGAACCGGAGTTTCAAGGGTTGCATTGGGAAGCGATGCGCGATCCCAAAGCGGCGCGTCCGTTGGCGATCGACTGTGTGATGATCCGACAGCGACGGGTTCGCGGCAGAGCAAATACACGGCAGATTGAACCTTCGGCGGTGCTGAATTTGCTGATTGTCACAGCGCGACCGAATGAAGAAAACGATGTGGGCTATCGCACGATTTCGCGTCCGATGGTCGAGGCGATTCGGGATGGACAATTGCCTGTGAATGTGGAGATTGTGCGACCGGGAACGTACAAGGCGTTCTTGGATCATCTGGAGTCAAAGCCGGAAGGGTTTTATCATGTCGTGCATTTTGATTTGCATGGTGGATTGATGGAATATGAGCAGTTTCGGAAGTATGTGCCGATCGAGGAAAAGTATCTGTTTGGGCGAGGGGAGCGATTGGAGGAATTGCCGCAATATGCTGGCGTAAAGGCATTTCTGCTTTTTGAGGGAAATGAGGCAGGGCAAGCAGTTCCGGTAACGGCAGATGAGATCGCGGGACAGTTGCAGGATCGCGGCATTCCCGTTTGTATTTTGAATGCTTGTCAGTCGGGGAAGCAGGTGGGAGCTAATGGGGGCAGCGATCGCATTGATGAACGCGAAACCAGTTTGGGGGCGCGGTTGATGGATGCGGGAATTCAGATGGTCGTGGCGATGGGGTACAGCGTTACGGTAGATGCGGCAAAAGCGATGATGCAGCAGGTGTATCGGGAGTTATTTGCGGGGAAGGGGTTGCCGGAAGCGGTGCGGCTAGGGCGGCGGGAATTGTACGATCGCAAGTCGCGTCGAGTATATTTCAATCAGCAGGTGGAGCTTGAAGATTGGTTGTTGCCTGTGGTGTATGGCAATCAGGCGATCGATTTCCGGCTGCGGGAGATGACGTTTGCGGAAGCCGATGAGTATTACACACGGCAAGCGACAGAGCATCGATTTGGCGGGACGACCTATGGATTTGTGGGTCGGGACTTGGATATTTTGAAGCTGGAGAAGGCAGTGCTGCGGCGGGGCGTGGTGCTGGTGCAGGGCATGGGCGGAACGGGAAAAACGACGCTGCTGCGGTATTTGCAGGAGTGGTGGGTGCAGACGAATTTTGTCGATCGCGTTTTCTATTTTGGCTATGACGTGAAGGCGTGGACGCTAGAGCAAATGATGTTCGCGATCGCAGAATCGATTTTCCCGGATGTCCAGATGCGACAGTTTCAGGCGATGCGATTAGAAGCGCGGGTAGGTCGGTTGGTGCAGGAGTTTCGGAGCCAGCGCTACTGCTTGATGTTGGATAATTTGGAGTCAGTGACGGGTCAGGCGTTGGCGATTCAGAATACGCTGCCTGTGGAAGAACAAGCGCGGATTCGAGACTTTCTGGAGCGGATTGCAGGGGGAAACTCGATCGTACTTCTGGGATCACGAGGGCGGGAAGAGTGGTTGCGATCGGTCTATCAAGAGAATCGCTATGAGTTGCGCGGGTTGGATCAAGAAGCGCGATCGCAGTTGGCGAAGAAAGTGTTAGAGCGGCACGTTTCCGACCGCAAGAAGCGCGAGGCGATTTTAGCTGATCGGGAGTTTGAGCGGTTGATGCGGATGTTGGCGGGGTATCCGTTAGCGATCGAGGTCGTGTTGGCAAATTTGAAATCGCAGAGTGTGGTGCAGGTATTGGAAGGATTGGATATTGGGGATGAGGGACTCGATCGATCTGGAGGGAAGACAGAGAGTATTTTGAAGTGTGTAGAGTATTCGCATAGCAACTTGTCGGAAGAGGCGCAAAAGTTGCTGTTGTGTTTGGCTCCGTTTAGTGGGTTTATTGATCGAGAATTTTTAGGAAATTACGCTCAGGAGTTGCAGAAGCTCGAACCGTTTCAGGATTATCTGTTTGAGCAATTTGATGCAGCGGTACAAGAGGCAATCCACTGGGGCTTGTTGGCTCCAATGTTTGAAGATGCGCCGAACTCACTTTCGATTCAGCCTGTGTTTCCCTATTTTCTGAAGACAAAGTTAGCTGAGCAAGATGAAGCAACTCATGAGGCACTGCGGGAGGGCTTTAAGAATCATTATGTGAGGTTGGCGAAATATTACTATGAGTTAATGAAGTCTAAAAATTCACAGGAGCGGCGGTTAGGGATTTTTTCCTGTCAATCGGAATACGAAAACCTCTACAATGCGTTGCAGATTTGTTTAGAGCAGCAAGGGACTATTACTATATTCATCTGCTTAGACAAGTATTTTGAGTTGATTCAGGATGTTCAAAGTGTATTCTTCTTAGCTGAAGAAGTTTTTCAAGGTATCACGCAGTATTCACAGCAATGGAAAACGAATGCTGAACATCTTGAATATGTCACTGTTCTTAACTTAGTTGCTTCTTGCTGTTTACGAGTTAGGCAATTTGAGCGGGCGCGACAGATTTATTTGTACGAACTACAAGTTAAGCAAGAGATGGGCAGTCGCCATCTTCAAGCCAGCACTTATCATAACTTAGGGGTAGTTGCCGAAGAACTAAGAGAGTATGAGCAAGCATACGATTACTACCAACAAGCTCTACAGCTTAAAATCGAATTTAATGATCGGCATGAGCAAGCCAGTACTTATCATCAGTTAGGTGTAGTTGCTCAAGAACTAAGAGAGTATGAGCAAGCATACGATTACTACCAACAAGCTCTAAAAATCGATATTGAATCCAATAATCGGCATGAGCAAGCTAAAAGCTATCATGAGCTAGGCAGACTTGCCCAAGAACTGAGAGAGTATGAGCAAGCATACGATTACTACCAACAAGCTCTAAAAATCCATCTTGAATTCAATAATCGATATGAGCAAGCCAGCATCTATCAAAACTTAGGCGTAGTTGCTAAAAACCTGAGAATGTATGAGCAAGCCTGTAACTGTTACCAACAAGCTCTGCAAATCAAAATTGAGTTCAACGATAGATATGGACAAGCTAGTATCTATCACAACCTAGGTGTAGTTGCTCAAGAACAAAAAGAGTGTGAGCAAGCACGCGACTACTATCGACAAGCTCTGCAAATATATGACGAATTTAATGATCGATATGAACAAGCCAGCACCTACGGGCAGTTGGGACTGTTAGCGCAGGCAAAAGGCAATATTGCGGAGGCTAGAACTTGTTTTCAAACCGCAATTGAAATCTTTACTGAGTTTGGCGATAAGTATTCTACAGCAATGGCTCAACTGTTGTTTCTCGATCAATTATCAAGTTGAACGTGACGCAGATCTGAATCATGCGATCACGGAACCAACGCCAGTGATTGTCTTAGAGCGATCGCAGCACTTCAGTCCCAAATTCCAGTGCTTTGATTGACCAATCTTCAGATTGCAATTCGTTGATTTGTCCAAAATTTGAGTGGTTTCGGGTGAGGACGATCGCGTTTCGAGTGATAGCGATCGCTCAACGAAGAGAATGTAAAGTACGATCGTATTGGTTTGCGCGATCGCTTGACGAAAGGATGTGAAGCGCGGTGGCTCTGCCTAGCTAAAGGAAACGCGAGTGAGATGCGATTTCGCCAACCTATAATGATTGCAATCCCTCAACCATAGAACAGATGTTCACTTAGTCAGAATGGCTCAAATTCTTTCAGAAGAGTTCAGAAATTTACTTATCGCGGCAATTGATCTTGCTAGAAGTCAGATTACTTGGAAGCCTGGAAAAGCTGAAACCCACTTAGCCAAACGGATGGGGTTATGGTTGAATCTGGTGTATGAAAAATAAGGAGAAAAAAGGCGTATCCTGCTGAAAGCAACAAAAATATCAGACCAGGAATACACCATGAACAACGATAA
>JADEXW010000650.1 GCA_015206935.1 Pseudanabaenaceae cyanobacterium LEGE 13415
TTGCAATGGAACGAGCGATCGCAGAAGGCGAAACAACTGAACTTGTGAGCCGAGAGGCGATCTTCCAACTTTTGGAGCCGAAAGCGTGAAGGTCGAGTTTAGGAAAAGCTTTGAAAAGGATCTCAGAAAGATTCGCGACGAAAATTTGCTAGTAAGAATCAGAACAATTCTTGAAGAAGTCGAGAACGCTGAAAACTTATCGCAAATTATTAACGTTAAAAAACTTCAGGCTGATGGAAACTACTATCGAATCCGAATTGGTGATTATCGAATTGGTTTCACCGATGATCAAGACGGTATTACTTTCGTTCGAGTATTACACCGCAAAGAAATTTACCACTATTTTCCATAACGATCGGAATAGAACGAATGCTTGAATTTTATGTGGAAGAAAGCGGAGAGCGTATTGATCGATATCTTGCAGATCAGCTTCCCGATCTATCCCGATCGCGCATCCAAAAATTAATCGAACTCGGTCACGTTCAAGTAAACGGCGAACTTTGCAAGTCCAAAAAAGTCGAAGTCGAAGACGGTGATCTGATTCAGATCGAACTTCCAGAAGTCCAACCGCTGGAACTAAAACCCGAAGCGATTCCGTTAGAAGTTCTCTACGAAGATGATTCACTGATTATCATAAATAAATCTGCTGGAATGGTTGTACATCCTTCAGCCGGACACGAATCAGGAACATTAGTGAATGCTTTGTTAGCACATTGTGAAACACTACCCGGAATCAATGGTGTACAACGTCCGGGAATTGTTCATCGATTAGACAAAGACACAACAGGCGCGATCTTCGCTGCCAAGACCGAGCAAGCATTCCATCATTTGCAAGAACAATTCCGCACTAAAACAGCGCGACGAGATTACTACGCGATCGTATACGGCGCACCCAAAGAAGAGAGAGGCACGATCGATCAACCGATTGGGCGGCATCCGGTCGATCGACAAAAACAAGCGATCGTTCCCGAAGAAAAAGGCGGCAGACGTGCGATCACTCACTGGCAAGTCAAAGAGCGATTAGGAAATTACACACTCTTGCAATTCGAGCTAGAAACTGGAAGAACGCACCAAATTCGAGTTCACAGCGCATTCATTGGGCATCCGGTTGTCGGCGATCCGGTTTATAGTTCTGGTCGATCGATTGGTGTGAATCTTCCAGGTCAAGCGCTTCATGCGTGGCGACTGAGATTAATTCATCCACTCACTGAGGAATGGATCGAAGCGATCGCGCCTGTACCTGCTTATTTCACCAAGCTGTTAGAAGTATTGAGAAAGCGATCGTAGATCATCGGGGAACTCTACAGCAGAAGGCTTGAAGGTATCCGAATGAACTCTGATTGGCAACGTGGAAAACTTGTGAGATGGAATAACGATCGGGGATTTGGCTTTATTCAGCCAGAGGATCAGAGCCGAGAGATTTTTCTGCATATTTCAGATGTCGATCGGGCAAAGCGGTCGCCCTGTGTTGGCGACATCATTCTTTATCAAACAACACCAGGTAAGCAGGGAAAACCTCGCGCTTGCCATGCCAAGATTCAAGGAGCAACCGCACCGAAAGTTACGCTTCAATTCAATCCAGTTTCCGTAAGCCTGGTTGTAAAAGTTGTCTTGTTAGCACTCTTACCGCTTATTGGTTCAATTCATCTCACTCTCACTCAACGGAATCCGATTCCATTGTTGCTATATCCAGCAATGAGCGGCATTACCTTCATCGTTTATCACGAAGACAAATTCCGCGCAAAAGAACGCAGATGGCGCATTCCAGAACAACAACTGCATTTCTTTGAGCTATGTGGTGGATGGTTAGGAGCGTATGTCGCTCAACAGCTTATCCGTCACAAAAGTAATAAACCTTCCTATCAACGTGAATTTTTTGCAATCGTTGCCATTCATCTCGTGGGTTGGACAGTTTGGTTTATTTCGCAAGCAAGATAGTAGAGCTGTTTTCTAAGATCCTCCAGTGAGCGTATCTGGATCAATGCCAAGCTCTCTCAGTTTGTCGGCGAGAAGTTGCGATCGCTGACTCTCCTGCTCCGCCCGTTGTCGCTCTTGTTCTGCTCGCTGACTCTCCTGCTCCGCCCGTTGTCGCTCCTGTTCTGCTTGCTCAGAACTCCAGAGCAATAGATTGCCATCCCGATCCCACCAGCGTAACCAGTTCGTTCGTTGACCCAATCGTTCCCCGTACCACAAGCCAAGAAATAGCTCAAGTTCTGGAATCCAAAATCGCCCCTCTGAATTTGGAGTCTGAATTTGATACTGCTTGTCCTGAAGACAGCGAACTTCTAAACTCACTTCATACGGATCGTGAGTCACATACGTTGGAACCTGAAGGATTTGCTCGTAATAGTGCAACTTGCCGTAGGGAGGAGTAGATCGGATCGATAGTTCACCCCCGTCTTCGTCTGAAAGAAATTCCATGACGATCGCGACGGGCGATCCCTGTAAGTTCGGGGTGTAGCTGCGTCGAATCACACCCTCTGCAACAGACTGCACTTGAGGCACGTATAACCAATCGGGTGCTTTGACCACAATCTTTTTACGCACTGTGGCAACGAGTCCGAAGTTAACGGCAATCAGCATTTCTGGACGAATGAGATGGTTTGCCCCTAGCGCATCAGTCAGCGCAGCAGCAAGTAAGGGTTGTTGAAGGTTTTCCACGGGGTCATCAGGGAGCGAGTAATCATCGGGAAGCGGCTCCCAGGTGACGAGCGGTGGAGCTTGTGGTGGAGTTTGGAGAACCATAGCATCCTAGGCATAGGTACTCTTTATTTTAGAACGGCGTGTAGTTCACTGAGAAATAAAGTCCGCGTTCTTGCAGCGATCGCTTTTCTCCACTGTTAGAAGTTAGCGGAATTCCCCAATCGAGTCGAACAGAAACGCGATCGCTTTGTCGCCAAATCAATCCCAATCCTGCACCGACTAGCGTATTTGAGCTTGGGGTATCACTGCCAATGTTCCAACCTGTTCCTAGATCGATAAAAGGTGCGAGTTGGAAAGTTCCGATCTGGCGCGATCGAACAATGGGAAAACGAAATTCAGCAGACATTAATGCACCACTATCAGTCAGGAGTGCATCTTGTCGAAAACCGCGTACTGTAAGGGCACTTGTCCACTTTTGGTGATCTAGCATCGAGAGATAGCTAACTTGTAAGCAAGAAGCGCTGCTCTAGTAACTTGATTCCTGCTCGACCATACATCTGTCTTTTCAGGAGCTTCAATCGATTAAT
>JADEXW010000002.1 GCA_015206935.1 Pseudanabaenaceae cyanobacterium LEGE 13415
GCTTTGGTCTCAGATTCATGACCGAAGCAGGCTATAACCCACGCGGAATTCTGGAAGTCATGCAAATTTTGTCTCAAGCAAGTGGCGGACGAAAACCTGAATTTCTTAGCTCTCACCCTGATCCAGGAAATCGATTACAAGCTTTGAAAGCAGGGATTCAGAAGATCTATCCGCAAGGAATACCACAGAATTTGGAAGATGGACGCGATCGGTTCACACAAGCCGTTCTTCGGAGGTAGTTTATGAATTTAATGGTTCTCTATTGGATCTTGATTGCTGTGATGTTAGTTGGTGTTGCTGGAGCAGTTCTACCCGGTGTTCCAGGACCTAGCTTGATTCTGGCAGCAATTCTCGTTTGGTGTGTTGTCACTAAGTTTGCAATTCCGATCGTGCCATTGGGCTTGATCTTCGTGGCGTTGATTCTTAGTGCAGTCGTCGAATGGCTAGGATCATACTGGGGCGCGAAACAAGTTGGAGCTAGCAAATGGGCACAGTATGGCATGTTTGCTGGGATGGCAGTGGGCTTTTTTGGATTGTTGCCTGCCTTGCCTGTGGGAGGGCCGATCGCAGGAATTCTCCTGGGTGGATTGCTGGGCGGATTTGTTGGAGAGTACCTGTATCAGCGCACGCTTCCGACTTCTGAACGGCTCAGGACGGCTGGAAAAGTTAGCCTGGGAATCGGGTTTGGTGCGCTGATTGGCAACTTGATCGAAGTGGTTTTAGCGATCGTTGCTGTGGGTGTGTTCGTCTGGTCAACCTGGTCTTCGGTGATGTGGACTTAGTTCACCCTTGCACGAAATCGAATAAAGCCAAACGAATTCGGAGTCCCTCTGGTTGTTGCATTTGGGACCGTGTTGAGCCGAACCGTGACAGCACCATTTGGGGCGATTACGGGGGTTCCATTGTTGCCGCAAGGGGCAGAAGTTCCGGGAGCATAGTATCGACCGCGATCGGGAGCATCATCGGCATTGCTCAGGTAGACTGTCGAATTGTCGATCGTTAGTCTCAGTCCAAAATCTCCAGTCGATGCTCCACTATCTTTCGGAGTGTTGCTATTGAAAGTATTTGGAACAAACGTTGTATTAGATGGAATGAGATCACACAAGGTCACATTCTGAGCAGCAGCACCACCATCTGAGAGAAAGTAAATCGTGTATTCCAAGATGTCACCCGGTTTAACTGGAACAGAATCTGCCGCAGTAATTCCTCTCCCAGTACGACCTGTGAGATAGTTCGCTGTCCAGTTGCGTGAACCATCATCGCTTGGGTCTGCTGGATCATCGATTACATCTGTGAAGGTTGTATTGTTCAATGCAGTAATGCGTTTCACTAAGCGTAAATTTGCAGGTGGATTGTTGATAATGTTGACTGGCGTGGATTCTATATTACTGGGAAAATAAGTCCAAATATCTAACCCTTTGGTATCTCCAAACGAACCTGCACACTTACCCGCTCCAGTGCCAGCATCCCTATTCACCCCATACGCACGATCATTTGTTCGAGTATCAAAGCCAGTAATCGGATTACTATGAGTCGGGGAGGGGGTCGCTCCCATTCCACTACACAGAATTTGCCCAGGCGTTCCCACGATCGCACCTGAGAGCGTTCGATATCCGCGATCGTCATAAAACGCTTGGAAATTGCCGAGTGGATTAACCGCGTTTAACAGTTCGATCGTGGGTCCACCAAACGCATTGTTTTCTGCATCGAGCATCGGGAAATGGTACTCGCCTGCATGAACTTTAATTCGGCTGGGATAGCTGCCCACGGGAAAAGCATTGCCACTATTATCCTGTCCATCCCATGTCACAGTTTGCTGCCCTGAAGACAACATGACTCCACGCAGCACTCGATTGTTGGAATTCGTGGGATCAAAATTCACGCCATCGCGACTAATAACTAATTCATAGTTGCCTGTAGTTGCACTATTAAATGTGAAAGTTCCACCCTGATTAATAATGCTGGTATTTTGACCGACTGTACCTGCAAAACTTAGTGTACTCACGTTTGGCGGTTCAGGTGCGATTGGAATTGAACCTGGAATAACATTCCCATTGACATCGTAACGAGTCGCTGAAGCTAAAGTTGTCGTATCAGGCGGATTGACAAACGTAGCAAATTGAGGACGAGCAAAGCTCACGCCTCCATCTGGTGATGAAAGCTTGTCATCCTGTCCAAGTAAGTCACGATAGAGCGGAGTTTTACCATCACTATCAAAAAAACCAACTTGGTTCCCATAGAGAACAAATCCATAGGGATCAAGCCCGCGTAGAGTGAGTTTGTATTGATAACCATCGTTTGTAACCGGAAAAATGGAAAAATACAATGGTCTCCCATTCCTTCCCGTGAACAACGAGAAGTAATAGGTGAACAACCGACCCGTGAAATCTTGTGTAGAGTTGATATCACTGCTTCTTACTGTGACATCCCAAGCCGCAACACTATTTCCTTGATTATTGCCAGTTTCCAATGTATTGATCAAGCCGTTGGTATTAGCCTCGGTTAAGAGCGGACCCAGGAACACAACACTGTAAACTCCCGTAATTGGAGCAGTGTAGTAACAAGGAACATAACCACTTGTATTCCCTGTTCCCGAAATCGATTGCGGACCTGCTAATTCAACAGTACGAGACAGAATTCGCCCTCGGTTGGTGTTTCCTAGTGCAGTGCGCTGAGTCGTGCATCGAAAATCAGCGGTTGTGGGAATCGTTTCGTTTCCGATCGCACCTGTTACTCGACCCGGATCAAACACATGAATGTCACCCTGTCCCGTCCCGACACTACTTGAACCGAGTAGGATGTTCTCGCCCGCATTTGCATACACTTTCAGCAAAGTACGCCGCTTTAATGTGCCATTGTTCAGTGTATCGTCTCGCCATTCTATATTTGCTCGGTTGCCGCTTGCGCCACTTGGATAAAGTGTGCGACTGCCTTCTGCTTGTGCAACTTGCATTTCAGCGAGACACAGAAAAGCAAGGAATGTTCCCACTTTTCCAAGCAATCGAGAAGAGCGTTTGAGTGTTAAAAGCAATTGAAGTAAACAAGACATAGCAGTGAGTTAATAAGTAGAGGGAGATTGCACCACAGTTCTGCGATCGGGCGGATTTTGGGGTTTAGGAATGCGCTGGAGTCCGAAGCCGTTGAAGAGTTCATTCACTTTCACGGTTACGCCAAAATACAGTCCTCCGGTCGATCGCGCTCCCGTGAAATCTCGATCGTTTGCGCGTCCGAAGCTATATCCCGCTGATAGTCGTAGATTGGGTGTAAGATAGTAGCCCGCTTCCAATGCCCAGCCGAGCTCATTAAAGTCTGTGGATTGCCCGATCCAGCGTCCTTCAGCGGCAAGATCCCAGCGGTATCCCACGCGATAAACTGCACGACCTTGAGCGAGCAAAACGGTACTAGAACCTGCTAAATCACTTGCAAGATAGGAGGTGCTATCTCTGAGGGCAAATTTTCCGTAGAATTCCCAGCGCCAATCTGGAGCATAGATAGCTTCGAGGGCAAAGAGATGTTCATTTGTGCCTGTTCCACTGCCAAAGAGGATCGTATCGGGAATGATCGCGGGATTTTTACGATATTCGTAGCGGAACAGGGCATTTAATCGATCGTCATTCGGATCACGATAAGCCAGACCGACTCTCAGCGTTCTCGTATCGTCCAAGCCTTCTAAAGTCTGATTTGCTGCATTCGCTTGTTGGTATTGAACTAATGCAGTCAGAGCAGGACTAATCTTACCTGCTGCACCCGCAGTGATCACCGTGTTCGCGCCCGCAGATGAGGTTCGATGTTCATACCGCGCACTGGCTTGAAAGCTCGATTCATCGGAGTACTCTAGTCCAATGCTGTAGTTATCTCCGCTATCTAATCCTAGGCTTGAGGCGCTTTGTCCAACTGCAAATGGTTGAGCAAAGATGGTTCCTGTTGCACTGCGGCTAGAGATTGTACTGAAGACGCGCTCATAAGCGAGATTCATTCGCAGTCCGGGAGAGAGCGTTAGGATTTGGTTTAGTCCGATCGCAGCTTGAATGTTCGTGCCATTTGCGCCTCCTAACAAGGTGTATCGCCCGGTTAGAGTTGTGTCACGGAATAGCTTGTATTCACTGACTACGCTTAGATTTGTGAGCGATTCACCTGCGAATTGTCCTCGGTGATAGAACTGCTGTGAGAGTTGAACATTCACACCAGGCATTGCTCGCCAATTCAAGCCTAGTAAAGTTCGATCGTTGTAAACTTGATCAACTTGAGAAGAAAGCGTGGTCTCGTTTTGAGCGAGGAAGGTTAGCGTTTGCGTGAGTGGGAATGTGAGACGCGATCGTAGTTGATCGGAAGTAGTATCGAACACAGAAGGACTCAGCCGATCTTCACGAGTGCGATGTAACCAATCTAAGCTTAGATTTGCAGTTCCGAATCGTTGTTCAACGCCTGCTGTAATGGTGGTCAGGGAGTTATCGACGCGCGATCCGGGAATGGGTGCAGTACGCGGGGTGAGAAGTTCATCAATTAAGGTGAGCGGTCGAGGTGCAATGCCAACGTTATCTTCTCGATCGTATTGCACTCGAACATTCGTTGTCGGAGAAACTACTGCTGCAACTTGCGCCCCATATCGAGTTTGTCCGGGTGTAAAACTTGTAGTGGCATTGTTGTTGAAGCCTGCATCGGTTTTTCGATAGTAAAGTCGTCCCAGAATTCCTTGAGCAATTTGACTATCCAGTTCCACCCGATAGGCTGATCCGCTGACTCTGCTGCCAAAATCTAGAGAGCTTTCAGAGTTGGCGTATTCTGCAACGAATCGAGTTGATCCGAATGTTAAAAGTGCATCGGCTCCGAATAGTTCAAATTGGCGAACTCCCTGATTTTCTTGCAGGTAAGTTAGACCGATCCAGCTTTCTCGATCGAGTCCTCGCGCCAGATTGTATTGAACTCGTCCTGCATAAAGATTATTGTTCGAGCCAGGCTGATCATATTGGTACGTTACAACAATCCGACGAACTAAAGTTTCGCCATTTTGACCAACATCCGTTCTTAGAATCGGTTGACGGAATAAAAGAGAACCCCGATCGTAGTCAATTTCATAGTCTGTACCACGATTTAGCTGTTGTCGATCGATGACTGTTCCCGGTCGATTCAATTCCTCAGTTTCAAGGAAAACATTTTCACTGCCTTCGAGCAACAATCGCCGCGAAACAAAGTAAAAGCCGCTTGTACCATCAGGTGCGATCGTATCGCGTTGAAATCCTTCTAAGTTATCTGCAAAGATGCCTGTAACTTGTAAATTTCCGACGTTATAGTTCGCTTTGAAGCCGTGAAGTTGGCGCGTTGTAGCTGTAAATTGCTGCGATCGACGGGCGAATTCTTCAGTGTTGTAATCGCCCCACATTGCAAAATCGATGCCTGCACCTGGAACTGGAGAAGTTCGCTCAAATCTCAGATACAAACTATCGCGTGAAGGAGTTACTGCTGTGGTTGAAGAATTATCCCCATAAATCGGATAGTTCTGATCACAAGGCTGAATATCTCTGTACAGTCTTGCAGTCGAATCACAGCGTTCATTCAATGTTCTGCTATTGTTAAATGCACCTGTGAACAACCAAGTTCCGATCCGACCTGTTGCAAATACGGCAGCTTTGGCATCTAAACGGTAAGGATTATCTCGATCGACGGGATTAAAGTTTCTCAATCGATCGAAGTAATCTGTCCCCCGTCTACCCAGGCGCAAATCAATCACACCAGTTGCGATCGACGGTCTTAAATCCGTTTCAAAGTTCAGTTGAGAAAAAGCTTCTAAGGTATTCGCACGCGCTTGAATTGTGACCGTTCTGGGTTCGAGTCCCGATCTTAATGTTGCCGTGAATCGTCCTTGTTGCGCTTTCACTTGAAATCCAGGCTGATCTCGATCGGCATCTGTACTAGTAAATTCGCCTGCGGTGGCTGACAGTGTAACTGTTGTTTCGCGATTCGACAGATTGCCTTGAGCATCGAGCAATTGACCTTCGATCGTGGCAGTCGATCGACCATCTGCTGGAATGCGTGACTCAATAGAGCGAACAGTTAACTGTGTTGCTTCTCCACGAACTTGAACATTGATTGAAGCACTTTCAACCTTCGCACCATTTACAGTTGTTTGAGCCGTTAAAGTGTTCTGACCTTCTTTCAGCGAAACACCGTACCAGGTTTGAGTAATGGTCGTGCTACTGGTTTCCGTTCGCCCAATCAAGCGATCGCTAACAGGTTCACCATTCGCGGATAGTTCAACTTTTGCACCTTTCGGATAGCTTAATACGATCGTGGCAGACGGCAGATCGAGAACACTGTTAACTGTTGGAGAAACGAATTTAAGCGCAACTTGAGATTGGGCGGGAACCGGATTCGCTATCGATCGAGGAACTTGAAATGCAAACAGCGAAAAAAAGCAAAAAGCGTAGATTGAACATTGATTAAACTTCATTTGCCTGCCTCCCGTAGCGCTGGAGTAACTGCAAAGTTCATTCGCACCAAACCACCCGGTGCAAGACGAACTAAGCGCGATTGACTATTGCGTTCATGAAACTTCTGATTGGGGGCAAGCGTATATCCTGGAATGCTGCTGAGATCTAGGACTCCAGTGCGATATCCAGCTAACACATTCGCAACCGAGAACAGTCCGTTTTGATCCGTCGTGATGCGATTACCATCATCTAAGAACACAACTGCATTCGGAATTCCTGGCTCTCCCGGTTGTTGTTCACCATCAAAGTTTTTATCTTCAAAAACCCGACCAATGATTGTTCCACAATCAGTTAAAAGACCATTGCGAACTCGCAAACGATGCAACGCAGGACCATCTCGAACAATGTCTTGATTGTCCGATCGCGTTCCTTGAACTAATGCCCGATTTTGTCCAGTTCCTCGAATCGCATCCGGTGTTAAGGTTGCGGCATATGCAATGTTGAGAACGGGAGCCTGTGATCCAGTATTTGCAGGCAGTGTAATGTTTGGCAGTGTAAAAGTAATCGTCGAACCGTTTGCAGTCGCCGTAACTGGAATGGATGTGTCTTGAAATTCTGCTTTGGCACTGTTTTCTCTAAATCGAAAACCCAGAGGTAGTAAATCTGTGATCGTTAAATTGCTGACGGGAGCGCTTGCTAAATTGCGAATTGATAATCGATAAAGAATCGTGTCACCAGGGGTTGCATTCGCTCGATCGCCTGTTTTGATGATCTGAATTGCTTGAGCTTGACAGATACTGGCATCCACATCGATCGCAGCCAGTGACAGTCCGACTTGTTCCGCATCTTGAATCGAAAGCTGACCATCGATCGAGCTTACACCCGTTGTTGTATTCAAGGGTCTTCCATCGAGTGAAGTCGCCGTGTAAGAAACTTGCCGACCATTGCGAGCGGTAATCGTTAATCGAACCCGACGCTGACTGTAAATCGAGCCTTGCGGCGGGTTGATCACGAGAATATACCGTTTCCCGATCGCTAACTGTCCTCGCGCATCATCCAGCAAGAAATTGTACCGCCCATCATTGCTAGCACTCAGGAAGAACGGATTGCTATTTTGACGATTCGGATCAAGTCCAGCCGAAATTCCATTGTTCGGAACATCTGGAAGCTCTGTCCGAGTCAGGGGAACGAGCGCACCTAATTCAATCCCAGAAACATCGGTCTCATACACACTCACACTAAAGCCTGAGTAGTTTGATAAAACTTCACCTGCACAGCCTGTAATACGTCCCAAAGGATCAATCAGACTTTGCTGGAGTTGATTTGTAGCACTGCGAAATGTATAACCAGATGGATCAGTGTAGGTGAATTTTGCACGATTGGTAATTGATGCGGTCTTTGGTTGTGCTTGTGCAGCAGAAATCGATGCAGAAACACCCAAAGAGCTAATCAACAATGCAGCAATACAAGTTTTGAACTTGGAATAGAGTGGATGTGCTTGGGTTGGAGTCAATCTGTTCACGGTGTTAAAGGCGTAAGATTTTCAGGAAACGGAACTCCAACCCTAAGAAGCAATTGAAGTTCCAGGCAGTTATCGAACGCTAACGTCGTAGGTTACTTCTAAAGTGTTTTTGGGTGCGATCGCTTTCTCAAACGTCCACCGCACATGGCTGTATGATTCAACAGGTGCAGGCTTCATCTCAGTTCTGCCATCCGGTAACGCGACTTGTAGCATTGGATTGGCAGTAAAAGTCTTACCCCCATCAGTGCTGTAAGTCAGTTCAGCCCCATTCGCAGTGGCAGAATTCGCCGCGTAAGTTGTTCCTCTCGGAATCGGTTGTGTCACCACTAGCTTTTGAGCGGGTCGATCGCCTGCATTTTTCGCCACCACTTGAAAGCGCAAAACAGTTCCTTTTTGAACCATCGTGTCTTTGGTCAGAACATTCCAGGACACTTGCTCTTTGCCTTGAGTGTCTTTTTGAATCACTCTTTGCTTTGCAATCAATTTCAGTTCAACTTTCGGTTGGTTGATCGCTTGAGCGATCGACAAACCTTGATCAAACAATCGAGCCGCAGCCGGAGTTCCATCGATCGGAAACATCGCGATCGTCGCTGCAATCCCCAAGCCAATCCAAACAAAATTCCGTTTCATTGTTCTCTCCTGATAAGTCCACTACTTGATCGTGCGTCGGAAGATAAATTCGCCTGTGCCTTGAGGGGCAACCGTTCCAACCTGGTTGAGATAGATTTGGATGTCTGTGCCGTTGAGCGTGACTGCAATGGTTCCAGTTGCAAGTCCATAGCTCGGAGAGGCTCCTAGCGGTGAATGGGTTGTAGAGTTAAACCAATTGTTCGGAGCAGCTAATCCGTCCTCAGTAATCGCCAGACTGTTCGCAGGAAGATCGATGCTGCCAGAATTCGCGGGAGCAAGCGTTGAGATGTTTCGATAGCGAATGCGATATTCGATCGTGCGTCCAGGTCTTGCAGCCGTACTCAAGGCTGTTTGATCTGTAGTGAATCCAACGACTTCAGTTGCACCATCAAGAATTCGTGCATCTTTTTCCAGGACAACATATCCGGTGTAAAGTCGATTGATCGTAATGTTGCCTGGATCATTGGCTGGATCGCCTAGAGTGCCTTGATCCACAAATGCCATGATCGGAACTGGGAAGTCATCGTTTTGAGCAACACCAGCAGGAAGATCGATCGTAACGGTGTAATTCACCTGATCGGCTCCTCCAGGAGCGTTGTCACTTGCTGGAATGTTCACCAATTGCACTGGATCGGTGGCGCTTGTATTGGTGCTACCTGTCGGAACAAAGTCAAACGTCGTCCCGTTATAGCGGTAAACTGCAACATCACTACCAGCGGTAATTGTCACTGTTGTTCCAGTAGGTAAATCTGTTAGAACTGCGGGTGGAACGGGCAGCAGTGAAATAGTTTGTGGGCTAGCACTGGTGTTTTGAACAGTGTTCGTGAATGTTGTGGGTGGTGTTTGAGCATCCGTTAAGGAAGTTGCAGGATTGAGATCGGCTGGCAACTGAATCGATCGATTGGTGAAGTCGTCATTGTTCGTTGTATTGACCGCATCAGGACGACCATTTGGGCCATTCAACGGCGTAGTTGCGATCGTATAAACCGTGGTTTCACCCCCGTCCGCATCAGTCGGGCTACCTTGGTTCGTTGTAGCCGTATCGGTTGGATTTGTCCCGGTTCCTGAATCAATCCCATCGGTTGCCGGATCTGCAATACCATCATCGATTCCAAGTCCGGTGCTTGATGCGCCACCACTTGTTGGATCAGGATTGTTTGCATTCAATTGGTTGTTTGCTGCTTGGTCTCCAGACTCGTCGTACACGAGCTGAGTCGAAGTTCCAGGAACAGTGACTCCCGGTTGCGATTGACCAAAGACCTGAGCAATGTTTGCAACCCGTCCTCCGGTAAAGCTTGAAGTCGGATTCACGGAGAACGAGAAATTCGCGATCGTGGTATTGTTCGGAACGGCTGTCGATCGAATAAAACCCACTCGCGTAATGGTTCCAGTAGGACGATTCGCGACCCAGGCAGCTTGATGCGCTGAAACGCTCAGAGGGCTAACCGTGTAAACAACTTGCCAGCTTGAATCTGGTGCGGTTGGATTGCTCGAACTTAGAACAGTTCCGGTCGGGATTGCATCAGAGATGAGAACGCGGTTTTGAGAGCTACCCTCTAAGTTAATTGCAGTCGGATGCAGATCAGATGGAACAACACCCGCAACAGGAACATCCGGATTTTCAACGGTGAGCGCTAACGAATAGGTTAGCGTGTCGTCGGTTAAGACCGCAGTCGTATTGTTGTTGCTGTAACTTGAAACCGCCTTCAAAATGGTTGCAAACGCTTGTAAACGAGCATTCACAGTAATAGCTGTACTCGTTGCCATTGCTTCGTTTGCTTGAGTGAGTACACCTGGAGTTTCACCGGTTGCACTATCTGGGTTATCGACTGTTCGCAGATCATTGGCATCGATATCTGTCGATCGATCGATGTTTTGAGCATTTGGGGTTGCAGTATTACCGAGTGAAACTGTAGTGGTTGCGCCAGCAGGTGCAGTGCCATTGACCTGAATCGGAACGCGCACTCGAAGGGTTCCCGTTGTGCCTGTACCCGGATTCGGCGCGATCGAACCTGTCGTTGCACCGAGCAAATCGCCTGTTTCATCCCCTGCGGCTGGAATATCGACTGGAGAAGACAAAGTAGTTCCATTCACAGCAACAATCTGCAAGGGCCCGTTTACTGTGAAATTAGTGCTATCCGATAGCGTGACGGTTCCCGGAATAAAGAACTGTGTCGGATCGTTTCCAACGTTCGTGATGGTGAACTCCACAAACAGTGTGTCATTCGCATTAGGAGTTGCATTGCTCGGAGGCTGTGCTGCGACCCGAATCCCTGGTACTTCTGCTACTTGAACTGTGACTGTGTTGGAAGTCGCGTTGTAGCTATTGGTTCCATCAGAGTAGGTTGCGGTTGCGGTGTTGCTGATGGTAGTTCCTGCTGCGGTTTGAGCAAGAACAGTTCGGACACTGGAGAGACTGCTACCGAGTAGGAGCGTTGCAGCTAGAAGCTTATATTTATTGGCTTTCATTATCTCTTGACAGAAAATGGACGGGATCGTTGACGCGCAAAATCAACCTCCGTTAGAGGTCAAAGCACGATCGAGTTAAGGAAAAATCGTTGATCGCAAAACCTATCTAGAACCGCGATCATCTGAACAGGTCACTCAAATTAGCAGTGTCTTGAGAAGGTAACAATGTGGATGGGTCATCAGTCACAGGGAAGAACTTGTATGACTAGAACGTGCCCAATGTGACTGATTTCTTTATCAACCCTTCATAGAATTACGCTGAATCACCGAGGGATATGACAGATGACTTAAGCTAATCAGCGGAGGATTGTGAAAAAGTAGGGGATGTTAAGGATTTTTCCTAACATAAAAAGGAAGCGATCACTTCGATCGCTTCCTTTTTATGTCTGATTTTTAAGAGCAGGCTTTAGAGGAAAAAAGCATTTTTGCTTCGGTTCAGATATCGTCTAGGGCTTGGAAATGAAATGCACCCAGAAATCACCATCGGGAATGCAAAGCCGCTCGATCATCGAATAAGAATAGTGAATAAACTCACCTTTGCGATTGTTCCCATTCGGCTCATTCAGGTCATAGCCCCAGCGGTACCATTCACCAAACGGATCGTGAACCAGAAAGCCCGTTGCATCATAACCCGCCGCAACGACGATATGACCAAAATCAGTGAAATAGCCATGAATCACAGCCGGATGACCATCTGCTAACCAAGAGCGAACTTGCTCGATCGTGGCATCAGTTCTAAATTCATTCCGCATTCCATAGTCCTGAACAACCTTTGCCAAATCATAGGGACTATGACGACTGTATCCTTTGCGAGTCATGTAGTTATAGAGTTCATCCTCAAATTGTCCCGTCGTTTCTCTGCGAGCGGCTCCGAGATAACGCAAACACATCGCGATCGAGGTGACATTACAAGCCCCGTCAGGATTCAAAACATTATCCCGCTGCGACTTATACGGAATATTTAGCTTAATTGAGGCGGGAAGCGTGCGCGGGAAAACTTGCGTCTCGCGGAAAATTTTAACGTGCTTGCCAAAGGCATACCAAACATTGGTGCCTTTGAAGGTGTCATTACTCAAAAAGCAGCGGACGTGACCGCGATCGATAGTATAGGAATCAATTTGAAATTCTCGACCTGCCTCGATCGCTTGCTTTTGTTCTTCAGGAAGTTCGGACGATTGAATCGGTTTACGCTTGAGAACGGTGTTTGTTTCAATTTTGAGGGTCAGTGACATGAGTGCATCCCGAATGATTCATGAGTGTTATAAAGTGTTTCACTAGCATTCCCGATTTTCCCGATGCGCAACTTCGTGATTTTTCGGGGATAAGGATTGAAATTTGACAATAATCTCTTGCCTAAACGAACGCGGTACTGAATCATAAATAGGCTGGGTCGCTATCCTAGAAGGACGCGCTATAGGGCTGAGGAATTATGAACGCAACCGTCGCTGAATTAAAAAGTCGCTTGGAAGCCGCGTTGGTGTCGGCGTTTGGTGCTGAGTTGGCAGGAACCGATCCAATGCTGGTTCCAACGACTAATCCAAAGTTCGGGGATTACCAGGCAAATGTGGCGATGTCGTTGGCGAAACGGTTAGGTAAACAGCCCAGAGCGATCGCGCAAGAAATCATAGATCAGTTGCAGATTGATGACATTTGCGAAACGCCTTCGATCGCAGGTCCTGGATTCATCAATTTAACGTTGAAACCGTCCTATCTTCAGGCGCAATTAACTGCAATGACAGGCGATTCGCGTTTAGGGATTCCGACTGTCAAAGATCCTAAAAAAGTCATTGTTGATTTCTCTAGTCCGAACATTGCCAAGGAAATGCACGTTGGACATCTACGATCGACAATCATTGGAGATTCGATCAGTCGCATTCTAGAGTTTCAAGGGCATGATGTGTTACGCCTCAATCATGTTGGAGATTGGGGAACACAGTTCGGAATGTTAATCACTTATCTCAGAGAAGTTGCACCTGAAGCGCTGACCACTGCGGATGCTTTAGATTTAGGTGATTTAGTTGCGTTTTACAAGAAAGCGAAACAACGATTTGATGAAGATCCAGATTTTCAAGAGCGATCGCGTCAAGAAGTGGTGCGCTTACAATCGGGTGCAGAAGATACTCTGAAAGCTTGGCGGTTGTTGTGCGATCAATCTCGTCGTGAGTTTCAAGTCATCTATGATCTGCTAGATATCCACATTACAGAGCGGGGAGAGTCTTTTTACAATCCACTACTGCCGCAAGTGGTCGAAGACTTAGACAAAGCAGGCTTGCTCGTGGAAGATCAAGGCGCGAAATGTGTGTTTCTCGAAGGCTTTACCAATCGAGAAGGAAATCCTTTGCCCTTGATCATCCAAAAGTCAGATGGTGGGTATAACTATGCGACAACTGATCTAGCTGCCATTCGATATCGGATTCAGCAAGAACACGCCGATCGATTAATCTACATTACCGATGCAGGACAATCGAATCACTTTGCTCAAGTCTTTCAGGTAGCACGTCGCGCAGGTTGGGTTCCCGATACTGTGGAAGTAACTCATGTACCTTTTGGATTGGTTCAGGGTGAGGATGGGAAAAAGCTCAAAACGCGATCGGGTGATACAATTCGGCTGCGGGATTTGTTAGATGAAGCGATCGATCGAGCAAAAGCGGATCTAGAAACTCAACTGGTAAATGACGATCGCAATGAGTCCGAAGACTTCATCAATCACGTTGCGAAGACGGTTGGGATCAGTGCGGTGAAGTATGCTGACTTGAGCCAAAATCGCACCAGTAACTATATTTTCAGCTTCGATAAGATGCTGGCACTTCGAGGCAATACAGCACCGTATATGTTGTATGCCTATGCTCGCATTCAAGGGATTAGCCGCAAAGGTGACATTGATTTCGAGCAACTCGGTTCTAATGTTCAGTTGGTGCTGGAACATGAATCAGAGTTGGCTTTAGCAAAATACCTGCTTCAGTTTAGTACTGTCTTATCAGAGGTTGAACAAGATCTATTCCCGAATCAGTTGTGTGATTACCTGTTCCAACTGAGTCAGAAATACAATGTGTTTTACGATCGTGTTCCTGTTTTATCAGCGGAAGAGCCTGCACGAACTTCTAGACTGGTACTCTGTGATTTGACAGCAAGAACTCTAAAACTTGGATTATCGCTGTTAGGCATTCAGGTATTAGAGCGAATGTAATCAAATTAGAGAACATGCTACAAATTCGGAAAGCGATCGAGACTGATTTTGATGCAATCTGGACTCTTTTCAAAACCGTCATCGAACCTGAAGATACTTACGTTTTTGCAGCAGATACCAGCCGCGAAGATGCCTTTTCTTACTGGTTTGGTGCAGGTGTAACAAGTTACGTCGCAGAAGACCAAGGGCAAATCGTTGGAATGTATAAGATTGTTGCCAATCAGCGCGATCGCGGTTCTCATGTTGCCAATGCCAGCTTTATGGTTGATCCAAGCTGTCACGGTCGCGGCATTGGGAGAGCAATGGGATTACACTGTTTGCAAGAAGCCAAGCGGTTGGGATATTTGGCGATTCAGTTCAACTTCGTGGTGAGTACGAATCAGGCTGCCATAGCACTGTGGGAAAAGTTAGGATTCTCGATCGTTGGAACTTTACCAAAAGCCTTTCATCATAAAACCCTTGGATATGTCGATGCTTATGTGATGTATCGCTTTTTGGATTAGAACCTTTGGTTCATTAGAAGCTATTAACGAACTGCTGATTCAATTTCGGCAAGGAACTGGAGAAAACGATCGCGCTGATTCATCAGGTATGGTCAGCATTCGAGACTTGATCGCTTTTCTAGCTTCTTGCTTAGGTAGGAGGATGTAAACCTGCTGCGATAAGCAATCGACGTAAGTTCATCACACCAAATCGGTTTAGATCTAGTGCTGCGATCGTTGCTCTACCGCAGGCTGTCTTACCATTGACTTGGGTTTGATCGTCGCTCCACTCGAAATGCTCTGACCAAATCTGCTGACGAGGATTGAAGAGAGAAACAACTTGATCAAGTTAAGGATCACGAGCGTGAGTTCTACCTTGTTTGCGACCGTTACAGCCAAAACAAGCCCAGGCTAAATTCTCTAAGTTTGTTTCTCCACCTGCATGGCGAGGCTGAATATGATCAACAGTAAAGGTATCAGGACAGTAATCTCCCAAGCAGCGACAATACTCACAAGTGTTATTTGCTCGATTCGAGACGGATTGCTTCAGTGCTGAGGAAACTCGTTCAGAATCAGGAGGCATAGCGGGTGGGTGACTCTGAACGAAATTGGCGATTGAGGGTCGGAAGGTCAACATTTCTAAGCTGGGCAAGTTTGATGAGCGCTTCGAGTCGCTCGACGTTTTGTTGTTCAAGCCGATCGGCGTAAGCAATGAATTCTAGTTGTTCCGCTTCGCTGAGGGTATCTTGTTCGCTACGATCGCGCAGTTCCTCAAGTCGCTGTTGCTCGTTTGGTGGCAAGCGACGCTGAATGATGGTGATGAGTGCAGTTTCTTCGTCTAGCGATTCGAGCCAGCGCACAACATCGCTGAGGCGTTCGGGTGGAAGGTGTTGAATGAGTTCGATCGCTCTTTGGCGAATGTCGGTGTGAGTCATAGAATGAAAAGCGCGATCGCGCTCCTGTGGATAAACAGCTTATTCAATTTTGACAAGGAATTGAAGAAAACGATCGCGCTGATTCAGTGAGCATTCGGGATTCGATCGCGGTGAAAAGCGGTCTCTATTTTGGTAGTGCTGCGACCTCGTTAATAAGCGGTATCACACACTTAGAATAGAAGCGCTCTCGATGTAATCCGCCTGCCTCAATAACTCGGAAATATCCAGTCATACAGTGGCGCTGCAAAATATGTTCATCAAATTGGTGCAGATTGTCCCAGTCGCTTGTATTGCCGATTGCAACAGGCTGCCAAGGCTTATTTGCTTTTTCAAGACTCTTAATGCCTTGAGAATGAGCAAGAATCCCAACAATGCCAGGAATTAAACGTGCATAGCCTGTATGACCACTATGAGTGCAACTTACCTTTACGTTCTCAAAAACGCCAGGATTCAGAAGCCCATAGGTTCCAACTGCGGTGCATCCTTTTGCATTGTAATAAGCTTGATTCAATGCAAAATCCCAAGCTGGCGAGTGATAATTTAGCGCATAATAACGCGGGGTTATCGACTGAATTCGAGAAAGTGAATTTTTTCGAGGATAAGCTGCGCCTGACAAAATGACGCTATGAAGATTAGGAATAATTGGGTAAGCTTCCAATGCTTCTAACAAGATCGCACCACCAAGACTATGCCCAGATAGGATAATCTCCTCTTTTTCTGATGCGATCGCTTCTACCAATCGATCTGCGACTTCTTTAATCCGTTGATCAGACTCATGAAAATTTGCAACAAGTTTAGTTGGATTTCCCTCTAAAGTGTTCCACTTAAATTCCTGAACCGTTAATCCCCAGCCAAGTTTTTTCGCAGATTTTCGATATTGTTGGGTGATGAGTGTCTCTGGTTCAAGCTCTGCAAACCCATGAACGTGAATTAGTTTCATCGTGGATCTTCTGTTTGTTAAATTAGCTCACTTAGAGTGCCCCAGAAATTTGCGACATGAAATCAATCATCTTAAGCATTTGAAAGAATTTTCTCTGCATTGCGATCGCTCAATTTCTCCTACAATCCCAGAACGATCTGCAATTTTGTAAACTGAAGGAATGGGACATCAGATACAGCCACTACCGATCGACGTTGTTCACCTGATTGCCGCTGGAGAAGTAATCGATTCTCTCGCCGCAGTCGTGCGTGAACTGGTTGAAAATGCGATCGATGCAGGAGCGACTCGCATCACGGTTTCGGTTTGGGTAGATCAATGGCGCATCAGAGTTGCAGATAATGGTGCAGGAATGAGCTTGGACGATTTGCGGAAAGCTGCACAGCCGCATAGTACGAGTAAGATTCGCGATCGGGCTGATCTTTGGCAAATTAATAGCTTAGGATTTCGGGGGGAAGCACTTCATAGTTTGGCTCAACTCTCAAATCTAGAAATTTTCAGTCGAACCGCTTCAGAGCCGGGATGGAAAGTCACTTATCGAACGGGTGGAGAAGCGGAGCAGGTGGAATCGGTTGCGATCGCACCGGGAACGATTGTGATGGTCGATCGCTTATTTGAAACTTGGGAAGCTAGACGCGATGGTTTACCTTCGACTTCTCAACAATTAAAAGCCGTTCAGCAAACCATCTATCAAATTGCTCTAGCTCATCCCCACATTACTTGGCAGGTGTATCAAAACGATCGATTATGGTTTAATCTTTGGTCGGGTAATTCTGCAAAGGATTTACTACCGCAACTCTTGAAAGATGTGCGAATTGAAGATTTAACTGAGCTAAAATCTGCTGCACTTTCTTTAGTACTTGGATTGCCCGATCGCGCTCATCGGCATCGACCAGACTGGGTGAGAGTTGCTATCAATGGTCGGTTTGTTCAATTCCCAGAGCTAGAACAAACCATTCTTGGTGCATTTCGCAGAACATTACCACGTGATCGACATCCGATCTGTTTAATCCATCTCCAACTAGCTCCAGAACATATCGACTGGAATCGCCATCCCGCAAAAGCGGAGGTGTATTTGCACAATCTCGATGATTGGAAAGAGCGGGTGAAAAGTGCGATCGCTCAAGCCCTCCGAATCAATCCTGAAACTGTTCCTGATGGTCTCTATACTTCGCAAGTGAGTCAACTGATCAAAGCGGCTGAGTCTGATGCTGGCTATCATGTGCAGCGCGAGATTGTTCCTGAACCTGCTTTTTCATTTCTCAAAGCCCTGACACAAGTTCACAATCGATACATTCTGGCAGAGCATCCATCGGGAATGTGGTTGATCGAGCAGCATATTGCTCATGAACGAATTTTATTTGAAGAAATTAGCGATCGCTGGAAAATCATTCCGCTCGAACCTGCGATTGTACTGAACCAGCTATCCGTTTCTCAAGTCGAACAACTGCAACGCATTGGAATTGAAGTTGATCCATTTGGTGAGCAACTTTGGGCAGTGCGATCGGCTCCTGAGCTACTCGCTCAACGAGAGGATTGTACTGAAGCGTTGATTGAATTGAGTTTAGGTGGAGATTTACAAGCGGCGCAGGTGGCAGTCGCGTGTCGGAGTGCGATTCGGAATGGGGTTCCATTGTCGATCGACGAGATGCAATCGTTAATCGATCGATGGCAACAAACTCGCAATCCGCGTACCTGTCCACATGGTCGTCCGATTTATCTATCGCTTGAGGAATCTAGTCTGGCGCGATTCTTTAAGCGGCATTGGGTAATCGGAAAAAGCCACGGATTAGAGTAATCGTGAGTCGCTGAATCCGTTTAGGGTGATTTAATCGATCGCAGTAAGGTAAGAATTATCTCCGCGATCGTTAGTCATCGCAAAGAGTTCGATCGATAGGTCTAACATTCGGATTTGTTTTGAGATAGTTCCGAATGCGATCGCAGCCGCGCTTCAATAAGTCGTCTAAATCTAAGTTCCATACGATCGTCGTACCCTCTGAATCAGTTGACACCATCCGTTTACTATCGCGACTAAAATTAATGCTTGTTACTGAGGCTGTATGTTCTGTAAAACTAGCAATTTCCCTTCCCGCGAAATTCCAAAGTTTAATTGTGTTATCCGCACTTGCAGATGCCAAAATCTTGCTATTAGGGCTAAAGCTGATACTTGTCACCTCAGCATTATGTCCCTTAAAGGAAACCAGTTCTTCGCCTTGTAAATTCCAGAGCTTAATGGTTCTGTCTTCACTGGCAGAAGCAAGGGTCTGACCATCAGGGCTAAACCTCACTTGGGTTACTAAACTGTCATGTCTATCAGTTGTCCGTAGTTCTTCTTCAGTAAATGGAGAAAGTTCTTTTTGATCTGCAACGTTGCGAATGATAAAACCTCTTGGGTAAGGTTCAGCTAGAAGTTTTCCATCAGGACTCAAACTAACGCCTTGTGCAGCACCTACAAAACGATTGAAGTTGGCGATTTCTTTTCCGTCCAGTCCAAAGATAATCGTAGAGCCAAGAAAATTTGTGCCTATTAGAATGTTGCTATCAGAACTAAATTGCGCTTGGTTTACCTTCTCTTGGATCTGCAAGTTGAAAGGCTTCGGTTGCAACGTATTCGCATTCCAAAGCTTGACCGTTCCATCATCACCCGTCACAGCTAACGTTTCACCATCAGGACTAAAGCTAACTTCATTGACTTTTGTGTAACCTGTTCGGATAGATGAAACTTGAGTGATATCTCTATTCCAAAGCTGAATTGCGCCCGTGTCCCCAGCGATCGCTAACTGTCCACTTCGACTGAGGCTAGCATGGCTCCCTTTTAGCCTGACTAGATTATCTGCCAAACTCCAGAATTTAATCGTAGTGTCTTGGCTCCCTGACACTAGCGTCTTTCCGTCTGCACTGAAGCCCAAACCCTTGATGACATCATAATGCCTCTCAAGAATCGTCCATTGCTGTGTTGCCAAATTCCAAACTGTGATAGTAAAGTCACTGTTCGCCACTGCTAGGTGTTGTCCATCAGGGCTAAAACTGAAGGCATAAATATCTCTAGTATCATATCCATTGAATTGTGATGTCCGCGCCCGATTGGGTAATGTAACAGTTTTCTGATTGTCTAAACTCCATAACTTGATGTTGTAGTCAAAGTCTAGAGTCGCCAGTGTCTTTCCATCAGGACTCAAAATCACGCGCATATTGAGCTTCTTTTCTTGGATGGATCTCAGTTCTTTTCCATTGACACTCCAAACTTTCGTAGTGAAGCGGCTCGCTGAAATAATCTTTTTACCATCACGGCTGAACATCAGACTGTGAACAGCATCATCGTGTTTGCCTGACAGGGTTCTAATTTCTTTCCCATTTAAGCTCCAAAGCTTGATGCTGCCATCTGCACAGCCAGAAGCAATCATTTTGCCATCTGGACTAAAGCTCATGTTAATCACTTCATCTTGATGTCCTTTGAAAGTCTGAATTAGCTGCCCATTCAAGCTCCAAAGCCTGATCAGATTGTCATCACTACCGACAGCAATTATTTTGCTATCTGGGCTAAAGCTAATACTATTGATTTCATATGCTTTGCCAGGTTCAGAGCCAAAAGACCGAATAAATTTACCATCTTGACTCCAGAGATTGATGGTTCCACCATTGTCCGCCGAAGCTAGCCATTTTCCATCAGAACTCAAGTTGAGCGTAGTCACGAAAGTCGTGTGTTTCTGCAAGCGATCGGCTTCTTTAAGCTCATAGATCGCCTGCTGTAGCGTTGAGACGACTGTGATGTTTGTCTCATCATCTGTGTGAATGGCTCTTTTCAGCGTTTTGCCTGCTGCGATCGCGTCGATCAACGTATCGATCTGTAGTCCTGAACGTTTGAGCGTCTGAGAAGAAGATGCCAAATTTCGACTTTGTGCGAGTTGGTTCTGATTCCATTGAAACCCAGCAAATCCAACTGAAGCGAGCATGAGCGCGATCGCAAGTCCCCAACGAGTGCCGATGTTGCGCTTTTTTTGCTGAACACTGCGCTGTACAAACTCTGTCTCAACTTGATTCAGCCAATTGTGTTTGGGTGAGTTGAGGACTTCCTTCTGCAACACTTCTAGATAGGGATCAGCATTCCACAAGCAGCGCTTTTGCTGCTTTTTTTCCCATTCAATGGCGGCAGGCGTTAAGCGGCGTTGCAGCGCTAAGTTTTTCTCAGCTTTCACCCAATCTCTTAGTTGTGCCCACCCTTGAATCAGCGCATCGTGTGCCGGTTCTACATACGAATTTCCTTCATCATCCCGTCCTTCAACTAACAATCGAGCTTCTGTAAATGTTTTTTTCACCTTCTCAACTTGTTCGGCTCTCGCAGGAGGATAGGTAAGTTCTTTCTCAAAGACTCTTCTCCGAGCGAGTCCGCCGCTTCCCACTGCAATCATTCGGAGCATGACGAGTTTGATCGTTTGTTCGTAATCTTTCCCTAAATGAGTACATTCTTGATCCGCTCTTTGAGTTAAGCTGCGCGTGACTCCGCCGATTTTGTCATAATCCTCTTGAGTAATCGCTCGATCGGGTGCCTTACCCTCACGCAAACGTTTGATATAGTTCAAATAGAGTTCACTCAGCGCAAATGACAACAGCGGCAACGCTCCGGGCATCGCTGCAACTTCATCAATCAGCTTTTCTACAAGATCATGCGGTTCAAAGTACATGACTCGTACTTCTGCGGGTTTCTCGATCGCGTCTCGTAACTGCGATCGAGACATGGCAGGAACAATGAATCGACTCGACTGCCACCGCTTTTTCAGGGCTAAATCTCTTAATTGGGGTTCAAAGTCCGATCGTAGCGTCAGAATGACCTTGATTGTATCGGAATGCTTTGTAATAACCTGTTCTAGCTCTTCCAAGAATCGATGACTTTCTTGTTCATTTTGACAGAGGGTGATCAATTCTTCACTCTGATCAATCACCAGTACTATCTTTTTACTAGGATTTCCTTGTTTCCAATTTGAAATCAATTCAACGTAGGATTTCTGAGCCGTCGCTTCCTGCTTCAGTGCAATATTCAATGCAGTATAGGGAGATCTTCCAGGACGAATCACAATTTTCATCCAGTCTGTTTCTTCAAGTTCAGGAATGAGTCCTGCTTTGACTAAGCTTGACTTTCCGCAGCCAGAAGCGCCGATGACAATGGTGAGTGGCTGGGTTGCAACCCTCTTTTCTAACTGTTCGATTAGGTCAGTTCGCCCAAAAAACAAATCCTTATGATCTGATTCAAAGGATTCTAGTCCACGGTAGGGATTCTTTTTTTCATCGAGTTGCTCCGCAAGCGGCAGATACAGGGGATGTCCTGGCGTGAGAAAGATGTATTCACCTTTGTCATGTTTTTTGAGTGGCCAGAATCCAGGGGTTTGTTTGGTTGCAGACTGAATGCGATAGTAGAGATATGAATAAAGTTCTGTCGCAGTCACCACGCCATCTCCAGCGCGTTTTTCGGAGGTAGCAGCAGGATAACAATCAGCATCTCCAGCGAGTGCCTCAATCAATGCAGCCGCAAATGGAGAATGTTTATCAGCACCGCGTTCTGGACTGAGCGAAAAAGAATCTAACGCTTTTTGATCGGAAGCGGCTGAGGTGATGATCTGCCAAGCAGGATCGCGAATAAAGCGATCGTAGCGTTCTTGATAAATCACTTCTGGAACCGCTAACAAATCTCTCGTGCTACCCCAGCGAAACGCTCCTGCAAAACAACAATCCAGAATGCCCAAGAAGTGACGGCAAGGTAGTTTTTCTAAGGCTTTCTGCAAGCGAATCATAGGCAGATAGGTTTGAACCTTGCCTTGGATAGCGTCTTGAGGAATCAGATAGCCTTCTGGATCATCGTCATTATTCAGTGCAATGCCGTGACCTGCAAAATAGAAGATTACGCGATCGTGTTTGGTCACTTTTTCTAGCAGAGTGGTTTCGAGGAGCAACTCCAAATTTTTCAGTGTTGCAGCCTCATCAAGATATTCCAACACTTGATACTTATGCTTTTCGTGCAGGAGTGTGATCAGTGCTTTGGCATCATTCACAGCATTATGTAGGGGGGCAATTCCGTTTTGATACTGATTGATGCCAATGACGATCGCGAAACTATTCAAGAACTCAGACATGAGATGCACCTCCGAGCGTTATAGTTACCGTGTATACATAAGTTTCTTGCACTTCGTTGTGGTCGGCTAGTACCCCCTAAATCCCCCATTCTGGGGGACTTTGAGCCAGAAAAATTTCTCCAATTCCAAAGTACTTTCCACTTTCAAAGTCCCCCAAACTTGGGGGATTTAGGGGGCATTAGCCGCTTCAACCGCAGCAAAGAAGACTTGTGTGTACACGGTAGGAGCGTTATAGAGATGATGTGTAGGATTTCTGCGATCGCTGTGTCAATACGGCTCGATTTTGGGCTTGAATCACTGCTTTTGTAAACGCTTCCAATCCGATTGGCTCACTAAAGTAAACCAGGTGATCACACCCTATTTCGTAGATTTGCGAGGACGAAACCCAACTGACATTTTTAATGCTGCGAACGGTGACAGCAATATCATTCGATTGATCGAAAAAAGGGAGTTCAACAAAGTCATTGAACAGCTTCTTCATCAGTCGTTCTAAGGGGCTGAATTGTTGCTGTTGTTCTTTTTCGACCGCAGCAGGAACGATCGAAGTATTACCTGCAACGATCGTATAAGGCACACCCGGATCAACACTCTCATTCAAAGCTTGTAACAATGGTGAACCCGGACGCATCTGATCCAAACTCACTCGAATTGCATCAGTATGATCAATGGATTGATTCAGAATATTGATCAATGTTCCCACGATTGGCGCACTCCAATTGATCTGAGAGAGTCCATTCAGTCCGATGCTCAGTGTTGCTAAAGCCCAATCGTATACGGTTGCCCAAGGAGATCCCGCATTGGGTGTACCAAACATCATCAAGTGCTGAACGATTCGATCGCCGCCTTCTTTTTCAATCATCCAGCGAGACACTAAGCCGCCCATTGAGTGAGCGATAATATGCAGCATTTTGCCGTGATCTTCACCTAGACCCACTTCTGCTAGTTTTTGCTTTAACAATCGGGCGTTTTCCTCGATCGAGGTATTTAGGTTTTCATAGTCAAACGTCAGAATGGTATCGTAGCGATCGCTTAATTTTGTTCGTTGTAGACTGGCTGCCATGTTCCGAGTATCTCCAGTAATACCGTGAACATACAACACTAATCGATTCGATTGAGCAATTCGAGCTTTCACTAGCTCCTGATCTTTGATGTAAGTAACAGATTCATCAGGATTCACTTGCGCGATCGCGAACTGTGGATATTCAGATTCCAATCCCAATGATTCGGTCACAATCTTATGAAAGAACATCCGAACCGCTCCACCGACACTGCGACTATCTGAGGCGGTATCCGGCAATTGTGTAACAGTGATCTCAGTTCTGCCGTCTGCCAAGGTTTGACCGCTTCCCAAAGGCAGGAAAAATTCTCCATCGTGTGCGATCGCGATCAGTTGCTCATTCGGTGCTAATGGCGTATCCACTAAAAGCTTCAGAGGCGAGGCTGGTGTAACTTGCGATCGATCTTCGATCTGAGTTAACTCCAACACGCTCAAGCCCGGATCAAAACCTCGACTCGTCACGAATTGGAAAGGTTGACTATCAATGGCTTGTAGGATTAGTGGTAGTTTATAGCCAACACTGCGCGTTGAGTCGCTTTCGTTGGTTAATCGAACTTGGGCAGTTAAGCTTGGATGTGCAAGGAGTGTTACACCTGCTGCTAATGAAGTACTTCCCTCTCTTGGAATGGCATCACTTGTTTGTGGGCGGACGGTCGTAATCACAAGTTGACTGGTTACCCAATCGTCGTACTCGTCTTCTTCCGGTTTAGCTCTCAGATCCCGATGCTGCACTCGATTCATCAATCGATTGAGCGTTCCCCGTCCTCGGCTCACACTGCGAGGCTCTGAAGCAGGCAAGTCTAGTTTATCTTGTTCAAGTAAAGTGGCATCAAATTCAGTGGTCGCAACAATGAGCTTAAGAATGTCTCTAGTTTCAGTAATCCCCTGTTCCCATCGCTCCTTCGACACAGTGGGATGAACGGGCTGATTCTCTAACGCCCAGACTTCTGCATCCGGATCAAGCCAAACTCCGCCCCCTTTAAACAATTCTGCTGTCACTGCATAGCGATCGGTTAAATTCAGCAAAGCACAATACAACTTCTCATCACTGGTATTTTTTAGCTTGATTTTGAATGAGGGTTCTCTCGATCGCTGCTCGTCTTGCTGATAGTACAACCGAAGTTCTGGATCTTGGAGTTCTTTCTCATCTTGGTAGATCTGCATTTGAACTGCACCAGGTCGAATTCGGCTAATCGCTGGGCTTGCAAGTTCAGCAATGTTGTGCCAGCGTGCAATATGTTCGAGTCTTTGTACGATTTTTGAAGCGGTTGCTGGAGTATACGATTGAATGGGCGAAACTAAAGGTCGATCGTCAGTGGAGCGAGTGATCCAGTACTGATTGTTTTGAGCAACGAGTTTAAGCTCTGTATTCTCTTGTGACTCTTTTACATAGAGAGACGATTGCAATGCAGTTCGAGCGAGATCCAACCCGATCGCATCTCCGACTAAAACAACGCCTTTCGGTGGCAGCGGTAAACTGGTTGCGATCGCTTTAAACACTTGTCCTGGCTGCAAATCTGCAATACCAGTGATTTTAACTTTACTGCGTTGTGGCAGAACTTTTGTCACTTCAGCTTCACCGATTGCCTTCGATCGCTCTTTCAAATCTGTTGCACGAGCCTCAAAGGGAAACAGTGCAAGAGACATTGTTTCTCCTGCCGACGGTTGCGGAATACCGTGAATTGCTCCAGCATCAATAATCCATTGTTCTTGTTCGTGATAGCTCACCGTAAAATAAGTCGCCCGTTCTGCGATCGCGCCTCCTAAAAAGGGTTGCTCCAACTCACTAGGAACCGTTGCTTCTAATTGTGGAGACTGTGCCGAATTTTTGTTAGAAACTAGTGCATGAGTGCGTTTAAACAATTCGCGGATGGTTAAGCTGCCGTTTGCTTGCTTTAAGGTGTCTTGTAGATAGTAAGAAAACGCACCTCGACGTTGCCCATTAATCCAAACTTCTTTTGCAGGTTCACTATCACGACAAGCGGATAATACAACATGCTTCCCGCTTGGCATTGTCCATCCTGTTGTCGAGGTGAGTCGTTCGATTTCGCTCTGCGAGAACAGGAATTGATCCAGCGATCGAACTCTTGAATCGGCTGGAGCTTGCCGCACAACCACATCAGAATTAATATCACGAGTTCCAGATCCGGAGTGACAGCAATCTAATACGATCGTAATCTGTGGATTATTTTCAGCAACTTCAGCAATTAACTTAGCAAGTTCTTTATCTGCTAGGTCTTTTCCATTTGGCGATCGACTATCGTAACAAACTAAGGTTTCATGTAAATGATCAGGCTCGATCGCCCAAAATTCCTTGGGAGTCTGCTCTTGGCTGCCGTGTCCAGCATAGTAGAACAGCACAACATCATCCTTTTTGGCTTGACGAAGATGCGATCGAAACCCTTCCACGATCGCTTGATAAGTTGCTTGCTGATTGAAGAGAGTCTGAATATGAAGGTGATCAACCTCTTCGACTCTTCCTTCTAGATAGTCTTTGATTGCGGTCACATCATTCACACATCCCATGAGCGGACGAACTGGATCTGAATACTCATCAATTCCAACCAGTAAAGCGTAGATATGACGAGACATAGGTTTCTCCTGAACATTGGGGTTAATGATGTCAAATTGATTTGTTCAACAATTCAAAGAACGATCGAGGCTGCATAGATCGCAAGCTGCGATCGATTCCGAAGCGACAAGCGACCCAGCAATCGCGTCACATAAGTTTTGACGGTTCCCTCTGCAAGATGTAGCTCAGATGCAATTTCGCGATTCGTGTAGCCTTGACCAATCAAACGCAAGATCTCCCGCTCTCTAGGGGTGAGGATGACTTCTGCTTGCTCTGGTTGCTCGACTGAAGCGGGGAGTTTTATCAACAGTTTTTCCATCAGTCCTGGAGCCATCTGACTATAGCCACAATGAACAAGCCGAATCACTTTTGCAAGTTCTGATACAGGCATATTTTTGAGTAAATACCCTTTTGCGCCTGCTTGCATCGCTGCGAGAATGTCGGTATCACGCTGGTCAGCGCTCAGTGCCAAAACTTTAGTTGAGGGTAATTGATCGAGGATTGATCGGATCACAGTCCAGCCTTCTATGCTATCGATCAACACCACATCCGGTTGCAACACTTGGAGTTGTACGATCGCGCTTTCTACATTCGCCACGCTCCCCACAATTTGCAAGTCAGGCTCCATTTCTAACATTGCTTCTAGTCCAGTTCGCATGAGGCTTTGCGGATCGATTAATAGCACTCGAATGGTCGAACGATTAATCTGCGTATGCGGGGGTAATTCTGAGGTGATCATGGCGTTGATTGAAAAGAGCATTTACATCACCTCTTGATCTTCGAGGTTCAGCCTAGTTTTTCAAATCCATAAACCTCATGCGAATCTCATCTAAAACCTCATATCTTTCGGTTAAGTGATATTGAATTCCCTGGACTCAGTTAGTTTTTAATGAGATGCAACCATGCTCCTTTTTCGGAGGACAACAATCTTCCTTGATCATAAATTTGTGCAGCGCGATCGAGGCTGCTGGAGGCGACGCAATAAGCGTAGATTCCGTAACTGGAATACCGAACATTGTCGCCAGAACTATTGGGAATGTAATCAGCATCTGGAAAGCTAAATTCCATCCACGGATCATCAACAATAAAACGATAGGATAGCGTCGCTGGATCAGGCTCATATCCAGTTAGCGTGATAACGTGCCCGCTCCCAGTAAACCAACCATGCGTAATAATGACACAACCCTCATCAAGAGCAGCTTTCGCATCCTCTAAAGATCCTGAGATCAGAAACTTATAGGATTTAACGCGGGGTTTGAGATATTGCGCCATTGTGTCAGGACTGCCCGGAGTGCCGATCGCTTCTAATGCAGCCCGAATTCCTTCAACATCTGTCGTTCCTAACACTTTTGCAATGCAAGCACTTTGACAGGTGTATGCGTTAGGTTGAGCCACGTAATCAAGAACCTTAGTAGACGTAGACATGAGCGTATTCTCCTTAAATCATTAGCGGTGATAGTTGTCATAGCGAAATTTGGCTTACTTTCCTTTCTAAGAAGGGCTTGAAGGAGAATGTAGCTTTTGGATTTGCGACTCAGGAATGTCGATCGCTTCATCTTCTTCGACACCACCCTGCTCAGATTCTTGCTCTCGAATCGGTTTTACTCGATGCAACGGTTCAGCAGCAGGAAGATCGCCTTGCTCTTCGTCATAGAGTGCAAACCAGGGAAGCCCATACTGTGTATAGGATTGTGCTGTAACGGGAGTTGGGTGAGGCTCTAGACCCGTTAACGATCGATACTGTTCACTGTTGATGATATGAACCTCGATCGAGCCATAGGTTGCTAAGTCCCAAGTATCAACACCATAAGGATCGGGATAAATCTTCTGGTGCATCTTTCCGCCTGCTCCTACACCCATCTCTGCATTGATCGGAAGTGATAAAGCAATCCCTCTAGAATCAGCCTGAGGCTCAGGAGGTTGATCAGAAAAGCATCCAGGCTTCGGTTCATAGACTAAAAGTTGGATTCCTCCAACCTCCTCAGCACCTGTAATTTGAGCCTCTACAGTGACTCCCGAACCAAGCGGCATCGCAACAAACTGACGAACTGAGCGCTCCCCTGCGTTGATGCCATCTAGCCAAGGTTGGTTCGGACAAACAATATAGTTTTGAGGCTGAGAATGAAGTGCCTCATCCCAGGCTTGTCCAGAAATTGCATCGACTTTACCGATCGCAATTTTTACCGCATTCGGTTTCCACATTGCTCCATCAAACCCCAGCCACAATGCTTCCCGTTGATACATCGAAATGAAGTAACTGTTTTGCGATCGCCAAGTTGGAGGGACTCGATCCCAGTAGTCAACCACTGAGTGAATTGGAAATGCGCCAAGCCCTGGAGGTAGGGGATAGACGTTACCATCTTCTGGGATTCTCAAGGTGCGCTGGAATGATACCGAGAATGTTTCTCCAACATAGATACGATCGTTGTGAACCGTAACATCTAGCATGGCAGTGTTCTCGCAGTTGCGTTTCCAATCCTAAATCCCTGCAATTGAGAAAATCCACTATGGAATCACTAACACCATTCCGACTTTCAGTTGTGTTGGATCACCTCCGATCGTGTCGCGATTCGCATCGTAGATTCTGCGCCACGAGGCTTCACTGCCATCCCCATAGAATTTTTCAGCGATCGCTGAGAGAAAGTCACCCGGTTGCACTGTATAGGTTTGCCCAGAGTTGCTGCCTGGATAGACTGAACCCATAAACGCTTTGTCTGTCTCTGAAAGATCAGTATTCCAGCCAACCTCGAAGCCATTGGTCGTCAGTTCTTTCGGAATCGAATAGAGCATAATCGACTGGGTATCAAAGTGAGAAAATTGAGTCACATCTTTGCTGTAGTGTGTAAACAAGTTGAGATCAACTTGCTCTCTTGACCAGTTGTTTTTTTCCATGTAGTAGCGGTAAACCGCATCCTTGTTCCAGGGAATTCCAGCTTCAGGATGTTGGTGTTCGTGGATGCAGCCCAGTGCATGTCCAAACTCATGCAGCACCACTCTGGAGTACTCTTCATCGGAGGTATCAGGCTTAAGCCAACCGTAGTTCATCGTGGGTCGATCGGGCGCGATTGTCAAAGCATCGGTTCCAATGTAAGACCAAGAGCCGCCCGGTTGACAAGAAATCCGAATTTCAGCATTCGGATCATTGCCAAACTGAAATTGAACGTTGACATACTGGCTCCATTGGTGCGCGATCGCTTCAATTTCTTGCTGAACGATCGGATCACCATCTAAAAAGCGAACCCGCAACGTTTGGCCGGGTTGCCACTTTTTGCCTTTTTCAACGGCACCACGAGTGTCTTCTTCTGGGAAGACATCCACACAAACTTTAATCAAGTCCAACGTATTGTCTGACATTGTAATCTCCTTACTGTTTAATCGATTTGCTGTTCACAGAAATAGCTCTAGCACGAGAGATTTTCACCTGGAACCACACCTAACTGACCTGCAAGCTGCTGGTACATTTGTATTCTGTGTTTGGCTTGTGGAGTCACCTGCCCTTTTCCACATTCGATTCCACCATTGATGATATTGATGGTCATGCCAAAGCCAACTGTCCGAATGGCGTTGTGGCAGGAAAGCTTAGGAGGTTGGGGAGTCATCCAAAACCATAGTGCTGTCATAAAAGCGATCGAGCTATCCGTTGCAACCAAGTCAGGGTTGTGGAGCAGATCAATGTCGATCGCTGTTCCACAGGTTGCATAGTTATAGTTCCAGGACAATTGAATCGGCCCGCGACCGTGGTAAGTTTTACCCGGTGTACAAGGATAGAGATTTGGATCACAGTAATGTGACCAATTTGCGGTGTTCAGTTCTTCGATGTACTTTAAATCTCCCGTCTCATGAGCAATATTTGCTAGGAATGCAGCCGCCTCACGTTTGCATTGTTCGTCTGTTCCTTCATTGCAGAAGCTAGGATATTTTTGCGTTGCAGTCACTAAACCGTCATATGAGTAGAAACTATTTCGGTTGGGGAACATCGCTTCAAAGGTTGCAGATGACACAATCCCTGCAAAACCCTTGCTGAATGGAGGTGATGGAGGCGAACCCGCACCATTCGGAA
>JADEXW010000651.1 GCA_015206935.1 Pseudanabaenaceae cyanobacterium LEGE 13415
TCCCGAAACTGAATAGCTCTAATCCAGTCTGAAGCTTGCCGCCGAAGTTAAAGAACTGGAGTGCGGTTGTTCCTGCCCAAAGTAGAATGGGTAAATTTGGCGGTTGTATGATGACAATGTTGCCTTGCTCGTCGCGGAAGAAGCGATCAAAAAATGAGGGTTCTGCTGTTGTTCTCATGTTGTTATAGATAGTGTTGGAATGAGTGATTGTGGTCGCGTTCGATTCAGGACTAAAACGCGATCGTTAAAAATGAACTATGGTGTTAAATGGGTGTTGGTTGAAAAGTAGTAGAACATGGCTAGAAGCACGATCGACAACGCACCCACTACCGTACTAATCAACAGAACGGCGGAAGATTTTTCGGGGGTATCTTTAGAATCTGATTTCATCGTAGGGACTCCTTGAACTATAAATTTAGTCTCTATTGTGAAGAGGACTGATTCGGAGTTCATCCCACTGTGGAATTAGAGCAATTTCATAATTTCGATGAGGCGATCGCTAATTCGATCAGCGGCTCCCGGTTCTCCCATTCGTCGCTTTCCATTGTCTGCAATGATTTGAATGCGATCGGGATTTTCGAGCAGAGATCGGATTGCATGACTCGTCTGCGATGGATGTGGAACGAGTGTCACAGATGCACCTAGCAATCGGGTTTGAGCTTCAGCAAATGCGGGGGTGAATTGGGGTCCGGCTCCTGGCATGATGAAGGCGGGTTTTCCAAGTCCGATAAATTGTTCGGTCGCGGTTCCTGCCATTGCGATCGCAATTTCACTCCGCTGAATACATTCCGCAAATCGTCCTGGTAATAACTTTAGCGTTGGTAAATTCTCACCGTAACCATTCACATAGGTATTTGAATCTATAGAACGCCAGCGATAATTTAGTAGTAATTGATGTAGTTGTTCTAAATTAATTCCGGGTGCGATCGCGCTCAAGAATTGCAACGGACGATTGAGATCGCTGAGTTTGTCGATCGCTTGCAACATCAATTCCCAATTCGCGAAACATTCAGGCGGACGAGAACCGGGAATTAATGCGATCGTCAATCCGTCAAATGAGTCTGAGCCTGACCACTCTAAGCCATCCATCATCGGATTGCCTAGATCGAAAGCGGGAACATTGAAGCGTTTTAGCACTTGAGCCGTTAAGCGATCGCGTGGAAAAACGGCTTTACATTGAGGTCGCTTCATCAGCCAGCGATCCCAAGGCTGGAAAATACATCCCGTCGATCGTTCTAATCGATCGTCCCACCAAGATTTTCTTGGCAATTCGCCTTTCTCGTCTCGAATGTAATACTCTGATTTTGCAGTTGCAACAAAGGCGAATGGGGCGCGACTCATCCAAGCAAACGACATCGGTACAATATCGCCAACAGCAAGAATTAGTCCATCTTTTTTTGCCCAGTTTCGGATCGCTTTGATTTGCTCTAGTGTTAGCTTAACCAATCCTCCTTGTATGTCTCTAACGAGTTGCTTATTGTCCATATAAATGAATCCGCCGGATGGCATCACTTTTACAGAACCAATCACCGGAATGTTTGCGTTTTTGTAAACATGACCTTCCCCAACGATCGGTAAAGCTTCGATCGAACAATCCGATTTCTGCTGCAAGGCTTGAAGAATGCGCAGAGCGATCGCATCTTCACCGTGACCGTTACTAAGACAAAGCAAGCGCATAGTTTTTGAGGGAGAAGCGGAATGAGTCAAGATCAGAAAGAGCGCGATCGCGATATTGTCCATACCGCTCTTGCTTGTTGCGAATCTTGTTCGGTAGCTCCGGTAAGATTCCAAAGTTCGGTGGCATCGGTTGGAAATGCTTGGGAGAAGCAGAACTAATGAAGTCGAACATTGCACCCATCATGGTGGTAACAGGCAAAGTTACTGTTGGTAATCCTAGAGCGATTCGCGCCGCATTCGTTCCCGCAAGCCATCCTCCTGCACAAGCGGCGGTATAACCTTCGGTTCCGCTTAGTTGTCCAGCGGCGAGTAAGGACGATCGAGATTTAAATTGCAATGTGGGTGAGAGCAATTCAGGCGAGTTAATGAATGTATTGCGGTGCATTACACCCATGCGGACAAATTCGGCATTTTCCAAACCTGGAATCAATTGGAAGACGCGCTTTTGTTCACCCCAGCGTAGATTTGTTTGGAAGCCGACCATGTTCCAGAGTTGCCCAGACTTGTCTTCCTGACGCAATTGAACGACTGCATAGGGGCGATGCTCTTTGTTTTCGCGGAAATCGCCTTTTCGAGCATCAAACAGTCCGACAGGCTTAAGCGGCCCATAACGCATTGTATCTTCGCCGCGTCGAGCCATTTCCTCGATCGGTAAACAAGCCTCAAAAAATTTCGCCGTTTCTCGCTCAAAATCTTTTAGTTCCGCCTGTTCCGCCTTGCACAATTCCTGCCAGAAATGGAGATACTGCTCTTTATTCATCGGGCAGTTAAGATAGGCAGCTTCTCCTCGATCGTATCGCGATGCCAAAAATGCCGTTTCAAAGTCGATCGATTCCCCGACCACGATCGGGCTTGCAGCATCGAAAAAGCTCATGTAAGCCATTCCGGTAAATTCACGCAAATCTTCCGCCAGCGCTTCACTCGTGAGTGGTCCCGTTGTTAGTACTACGATGCCATCTCTGGGAATTGCCGTAATTTCACCGCGTCGTAATTCGATTAAAGGATGGTTTGAGAGCGTTTCGGTTAAATCTTGGCTGAAAACACCTCGATCAACAGCTAAAGCTCCTCCGGCTGGAACCTGATGCTTGTCCGCCGTTTGAATCACGATCGAGCCTAATCTCCGCAATTCTTCGTGCAAGAGACCTGAAGCGCGATCAGTGGCTTGCGCTCCAAAAGAATTACTGCAAACCAGTTCCGCTAAATACTCAGAGTGATGAGCGGGGCTTTGTCGAATAGGGCGCATTTCGTGAAGGATAACGGGAATCCCGGCTTGAGCGATTTGCCAAGCGGCTTCCGTGCCTGCGAGTCCGCCACCGATGACATGAATGGGAGAAAAGTCGGTCATGGTCAAAACTGCGATCGAGTCCTTATCCAGAATAGACGCTTCCGTGGAAAGTCGCAGAGTGAAGAAAAACAGTTTCCCATCTTCTCAAACGGAATGAACAATCCCGTAAATTATGAAGGAAGTTCATCATTTCTTTAAATTTGAGAGCATGGCATCCGTAGAAACACGAATATCCGTAAAATTGCCTTCTTGAGTTATTGAG
>JADEXW010000121.1 GCA_015206935.1 Pseudanabaenaceae cyanobacterium LEGE 13415
AATTAAAACGTTAAATTCTTCTTTTCTTCATAAAGTTGATGATTAAACGAAAGAAGCTTGGGACTTTTCCGGAGGCAAATGCTCAAAGCAATCCCTCAATCCTTCTTCAAGGGAATGAGGGATTCAAAACACTACCGTCACAAGTCAATTTAGAGATTAGCCAAGATGAGCAACGCGCCAGGTTCGCGGCTGATAGAACAAACACTGATTCATGCTGCCAGGACTCTCGACCGCAAACGTAAAAGACTTTACCGCATCCAGCAGAATGTAATTGCCCTCAAAAACGTGCGCTGACATCACATAGGAACTGGGTCGTAAGCCGAGATGAGATAAATCAATCTGGATCTCGTTTTTACCCACATCTAAATTCAACGGAATCTTATCGTGCAGCGTACTCAGCACTAACATTTTTTCGCCTTCACCCACTTGCTCACGAAAAGCAAGCGAAATATTCGTTTCTTCTAGCTTGCGCCGCGCTGTACATTGCACACACACAACCACAGGTTCACCACTCATTGGGCGATGAATCTGCTTGCCGTGTCGATCGCGAAAGAAAATCGACGTAATATCTAACCCTGAACTCTCACTTTCAGGCTTCTCTGCAATCTGCAATTCTCCAACTGCGTTTGAAAGCTGATCCAAAAAGAGATCATTCTCATACCGACGAGTCACAGAAGCCGCATCCCCACTGAGAACGACTTCGCCCTTCGAGAGATAAACCGCCGTGTCGCACTTTGCCAAAATCGAGTTAGAACTATGCGAAACGAGGACAAACGCAACTCCCTGACTTTGCAGTTTTGCTAACTTCTGGAAGCATTTCGCGCGAAACTTTAGATCGCCTACTGCGAGAACTTCATCAATCAGCAAAATGTCCGGTTCAGTATGAATCGCACAAGCAAATCCGAGTCGTGCTGCCATTCCCGAACTATAGCTTTGCACCGGAGAATCGAGTGCATCCTCAATTTCTGCAAATGCGACCACCTCATCAAAGCGATCGCGAATTTCTTCGCTCGTCAGCCCCAGAATCGCCATATTTGCAAAGATGTTTTCCCGCCCTGATAGCACCGGATTGAAGCCCGCACCTAACGCAATCAGCGGCGCAACTCTGCCTTTGATCGACACTGATCCAGTATCTGGGCGAATCAGTCCAGAAATCACCCGCAGCAACGTTGATTTACCACTGCCATTTTTGCCGATTAGCCCGATCGCTTGACCGCGCCGAATCTGGAAATTGACATCTTTCAGTGCCCAGAACTCCTTCGGGCGGAGCGTGTCATTTGCATGACGCAGCCCGGAGAGTTCTGCCGCCATATCCTGCAATCCATAGAGCAGCGATCGTTTGAGATCTCGACAGAACTTCTTAGAAACTTGGTTCACCGATAGAATCACTTCACCCTCATCTGCTGGGCGAGTATCCATATTTTCAGGGGCAACGTAGACCATTAAGAACTAATCCTTTCAACTACATAAGGAATTGCGAGACGATACACAAGCCATGCCACCAAGAGTCCGACCAGCGCAAACAGGCTAGCTGCCCAAAATCCCTGTGGATTCGAGAGGATGCCAGTGGTTGCTAATTCTCGTGTTGTGACCAATAGCGGGGTCACGGGATTCCATTGAATGATTTGGCTCAAAGCTCCCTGACTGGGAACCGGATAGACGACGGGCGTGATAAAAAACCACAATCCGGTTACTAAGGTCAGTGCCATTGAAAAGTCGCTGTAAAGAACCGCGATCGGTGCAATCAGCAATCCCAGAAATGTTCCTAGAAAAACTAAATGAAGCAGCGGGACTGGCGCAAGCAGCACGCTCCAAGTGACCGGAATCCGAAAGGTCACAAAGAGTCCGATGATCAGAACGAGCTTAATTCCGAAGCCAAAAAAGACTTCTCCCAATTTTGCTAATATCAGCGCTTCACGAGGAAAGTTGACTCTAGAGATCATCGATCTAGCGCCGCCAAGCGCTTGTAAGGGTGCATTGAGCGACTCTACAAAGATTTGCCACAGCGTCATACTCAACATGACATAGGCGGGATAGGGTAGATCCGTTGATCCGACATTGATAATGCCGCTGCCTTTAGCAAAGGTAAACCCGATCGCAGTAATGATCGGAGGAATCACTGCCCAGAGGAATCCCAAGGCGGACTGACGATATTTGGCGCTAATGTCTCGAACGAGTAGTCGCCAAGCGAGTTCACGACTTGCCAACAAATCCTGAATCATGGCGCGAAACAACAGTTTCGGATGTCGGATATAGCTTTCAGAAGAATAAAAGGCAGTCGTTTGAGTTCGCGTCGATCGAGGACGCGATCGTGAAGGTCGAGAGTTCATGTCTAGCGTTAACCAATAAAGTTAAAGTCTTTGGCTCCCAGAAATCCGATTCTGCGGGAGTGCCGTTGTGTGAATTCACCTACAGAAGGATTTCGGTAGGGGTGAATGACTCCGGAAGCTTGCTGCCAGAGTTCCGCAGGGGCAGGGCTGATTTCATAGCGGTTGTGGTCGAGTTTCTGGACGTGATACCACTCCCGCGTTTGACATTCATCACACCAGAATGCCTCTAACCATTCCCCTGTAAGCTGAACCGTGGTTTGGGATGCGACGAGCAGGAGTGCATGACGGCGACTAGTTCCCCGCTCTTGAAGTTGTTCTGCTCGATCGGCATACAGCGGAAACTTTTGACTGACACTATCTAGGTAGCATCCGTGTTTTGGACAGTAGATACTCCGCCGTTTAGAACGTTTCCGATTTCGGTCACACCTCTTCTGCAATTCGACCTCCCTGATCTGCTATCTGAATGAAGGTTACGGCGGAGAGACTGAGATCGGATTCGACCATCGAAGCCCACTCCATTAAGCTGACGTTAAGTTTTCGATTCAAGCTATTTAGAAGTACGACCTTGAATACTGATATCAGGAAGAATCTATCGATGCAGGTATAACTTAATCTTTTCGTTTTTTCTGTAAAATTACGACGATAACTTGGATTGTTGGGCTACTTTAGTCTCTTTATTGGTGCGATCGCTCCGTATTTTTTCATTGAAGTCCAGATTTACTGAAAGCCTTGCGAATACGGGTAGTTTGCTGCTGTGGTTTTCACTAAGCAATACGGAGAGAACTGCGATGATTCCTCCGTGGTTTTACATAGAAAAAGGACGAAACCTTTAGAGAAGAATGTAGTGTGATTTGGGGAAATCAAGACGGAGTAAGCGTTGGGGGCGATTCCAAATTCTGTTATCTGAATTGATGATTTCGTAGAAATACTGGGCTGAACTTGGAAAGCTTTCAGTGATTTCTAGGGTACGTAGGAACTTAACGACAGAAGATTGTGCTGATGACAACTCAGCGAAAACCCGCGCAGTATGAAGAATAGAATCGGAAATCCGAGAATTTGCGGAAAAGTTGATTTAGGAACGGCGATAGATATGCTGCGTACAGAGACAAAAGGTGCAATTTTGCTAGTAGACGATGATGTGAACTTTGTCACTCTGATGTGCGGCTATCTGGCGCACCAAGGCTATCAAGTGACGACTGCGGAAACGGGATCACAAGCGATCGAGCTTTTGGGCGATGTGAAACCGGATCTGATTATCTCGGATATTGTCATGCCTGAGATGAATGGGTATAAGTTTGTAGAAGCCGTTCGGAAGTCGCCGGAAGTGAATTGGATTCCGATCATCTTCCTATCTGCGCGGGATCAAAGTCAGGATCGAGTGCGGGGCTTGAGTTCGGGAGCGACGGTCTATATGATCAAGCCGTTTGAATTAGCGGAGTTGAGTGCCCAGATTGAATCGGCTTTACGATCGTCTCAGTTGATGCAGCAAAATCGAGCAAAACGGGCGGAATCGAGGATTTTGGTTCCGGAGGGTGTGAAACTAACGAATACAGAATTAACGGTGGCGCGATTGGTGGCGCAGGGCTTGTCGAATTTGGAGATTGCTCAACGGTTGAATGCCAGTAAGCGCACGATCGAGAGTCATATCAGCCACATGCTGAAGAAGACGCTACTGAACAATCGAACGGAACTGTCGCGCTGGATTATTGAGAGCAATATGGAATGAGTCGGAGCAGTTTACGAACGACTCTGAAAGTAATTGATTTCAACTGCGACCAGATTCGCCAGTAGCACCACTCGATCCATTCAATTGGAGTAAGCTGCCTACGATATTTTCGGAGTAGATCGCGGACTCGTTGATCTGCGCTTCCATCTGCCATTGCAATATAAGTTTTTGTGCCTTCGATTCTGCGATAGTTGCCCCAGATTTGATCCACATATTGCATGTGAGCAACTTGGACGGCTCGGAGAATGAAATCGAGATCCATTGCGTGATGGTCGTCGATCGCATAGTCGCCGACTCGATCGTGCAGCGAGCGGTGATAAAAGTAGGCGCAAGGATTACAAGGATACGGATTGATGTTTAATCCGACGACGAGATCGAGCAGTCTTAGCTTTGTGGGTTTGTTCAGATCGATGACTTGATTGCGATCGTTCCAGATGCGACAGTTACCAACGACGAAGCTGGGTTCTGGTAAGGTTTTAAATCGTTCGATGACTTGATTGAGAACATTCGGTTCGTAGTAGTCATCGACATTGAGGAATGTAAGAATTTCACCTGTTGCTTTTTGAATGCCTTTGTTCATTGCATCGGATTGACCTCGATCGCGCTCCGAAATCCAACGGATATGAGAATGTTTTTGGGCGTATTTTTTAACAATGTTAACTGTGTTATCTGTTGAACCGCCATCAATGATCAGATGCTCAATCTTGCTACAGTTCTGAGCAATCACCGTTTGTAGACAGGATTCGATGTATTTTTCTCCATTAAAAACGGGTGTAACAATGGTAATCATGATAGATGCAGGAAACCTGATAGATGTTTCATACCATGAGAGGCTGAAAAATCAAAGTTGTACGATCGCATGATTCAAGGTCTGTTCATGTTCTAACCGAGCTTCGATGAAGTTTGGATCAAAATATCGATCGACGAATTCCGCTCCGAAACCAATAAAGCTTGGAACATTGAATAATAGCTTTAGCGATAAGCAAGCAGAACTGACTGCAAAAACGCGCACATCATTGTTTTGAAAGGCTTGAAGGAAAAAAATCTCGAAAGGTAAAAAGAACAGATTCGGATCAGTGAGTAAAACTATCTCTTGATAGAGATCAGAGAGGTTTTCTCTGAGCCGAGCAATCTTATTAAGATCATCTCTAGGATGCGGTTTGATGACGAGGACACTCTTGGATGGAATTGGATGAGAGGTTAGAAACGCTCGATAGGCTGCAATCTCAGCCGTTTGAGAAAGTCGTTCTCCTTCTGAAAAGTTAGAAGTAAGCAGAATTGAGACGGGAGAATTTGCAATTGCAGCTTGTACCGCTTTAATTTGGGTGTCATCCACAAAATGAGTGAATTGTTTGAACACGGTGAGAAGATGATCAGGACTGAGTTTGACGATCGACATCGGCGGCGTTTCCCCAAAGATTTCTGGCAATACAAAGTAACCGACCTCAAACGGCATCGAATAGAGTTTAGTCTTGAGCTTCAATCGTTCTCGAATTCGATGCCAAGCTGATCTAGCTTTCCACCAAGTCCAATCTAAGAATTGATTCGGAGTGGGAGGTGGTGTAAACGGACGACGCACAACCGCAGAATTTTCAGAGAAATACAATCCAATTCCGTCACCGTAACAGATGCGGCTTGCGGTCGGATAAGCATTGCTCAAGAGTTGGTTCGTGAATTGCCAATTGCGACAAAGGTACAATTCATCGGTTTGCTCTAATCCAATCCAGGTGTGAACTTGCTGATAGATACGATCGGGCGGCGTAGAATCTAATTGATATCCGATCTCGTGAAGTTGTTCGGGTGTGAGATAGACGATCGCTTCCCACTTGCAGATTGATTCTGCCATCTGTTGAATGAATTTGGCGAACGGGTAATGTTGTCGATCGGGCGCATACAGTTCGTAAATCACTAGATAGTTTTTAACAGATTGCGATCGATCTCTGTAAAGCATTGCTGAGAGAGCCGCAATCAGTTGGATACTTCCCTGACAAGTGATGATTCGCTTCATTTTGGTAGCAGGCGGAATAGTTGTTGTTTATAAATGGGTTGCAACTGGTAAGACTGTTGAAGAGTCTGCTGAAGATAGCTTAATGGCTTATAGACATAGATATTGGATTGGTTTGGAATTGTTGGAATTTGGGGCTGAATGACAAGCTGAAATCGGGTTTCAGATCGAACGAGATGGCTTAGAGCTAGAATATCTCCGATTGTGCCTGCTCCTTGATAAGAGACCTCGTTACTAATGACGATCGCATTTGCAGATCGATTGATCAGAGCAGCGATGGCTTTATCATCATTGATCTGATTCTGAAAAACTTGGGTTGAGCAAGATAGCACTCCTGCGGTTAGGACTGTCAACAGCACGAATTTCCAGTACGTTCGATGAGAATTGCTCTGAATCCGAGTTGCTAACCAGTGCGCGACTGCTATCTGCATTCCTAAATAGGTTGGCACAAAGTAGCGGCTGTTTGTCGATCGTAGTCCACCCATTACTAAATCCGGCAATGCAATACAAAGCACGAGTGGCACAATTAGCAGTAAAACAAAGCTCCATACTGCTTTTGGAGACTGTTGAATCAGAGATTTGATGGATAGGAACACGAGAAGTGCGATCGCGCTTGCAAACACAAGATTAAACCTTCCGGTTAAGTTCTCTGTTAGGAAAACAAACTGAAAATTCGTAATCCAAGTTCCGAAAAGTTCTTGGATTGGAATTCTTCGCGACATCCAAGCATTCATTCTTTGTGCTTGGGACAGATTCAATACGACCACAACCAACCAAGGAATCAATAAGCTAAATCCCCAGAGCAAAGCTTTACGATTCCTATTTAGGTAGAATAGATGACTGATCACGAGGGGAATGGATAAAAGCATTGTGTAGAGCGAAACCGCGATCGACACTGTACAAGTTCTCCAAGCTGCTTTTGTTTGCACTCGAATGGCTCTGAGCAGCGCCGCAGACATTACTAAGAGCGTAACTGTCCAAAACGCATATTCTCTGACTTCCTGAGCATAGTACACATGGAACGGAGATACCGCCATCAGCACCATTGCAATCCAAGCGGTTAAAGGCTGGGCGAATCGTTCAAGACAAAGCCAATAAAGCGCGGGAAAGACCAACAAACTGAACATTGCAGAGAGCGATCGTAGTGCAACGACATCGTTTCCAAAGAGTTGCATCCAAAGTCGCACGATCGCACAATAAATTGGGACACGATGCGGCTCTTCTGCAATCAATGAGCGAATCATATCAAGCCAAGTTTTTTCCGGTGTAATTTGCTGAAACCGAAGTAAGTCTGAGCGATCGATTAATTGCCCGTTGAAAAGCGTTGTTGTGATTTCATCGATCGTCTGTCCGGATGCTCTCAACAATGTATAGACTTCATCATGCCAGTAGGGGCGTTCTGCAAGTGCAACAAATCGGAAAAAGACTCCAAGCAGCAATAGAATCAGAACTAAGAATTTGAATGCAGGATTGTACCCGTATCGAAATGATTTTTTGATCATGGACGATGAAGCAGGGAGCGAATAGAGCGCGACACCTTGACCGTGAGGCGCACGATCGATAGATGCTTAACCTGTTGTTGTATCACTTTTTTCAAGGAAATTCGATCTACTGCTAAACCTGCCATACCTTCACCCGCTTGCATACCTCCTTCAGGCATCATTTTTTGATAAACGATGCCGTGTCCCTCAAGTATCAAAGGGTACGACTGCTCGAATAGTTTCGTAGATAGCTCAATCGGAAAACAATGATGTTTTTCTAACTGCTGATTCAATTGCTGAATCGTTATCAATTGAGGCTCAAGAACAATGAAAAATCCAAGGGGTGCGAGATAGGAAATACAGTGTTCGATCGAGTCACTCTGATCAACTAGAACAATTTGAAAATTAGAATCTAGTTCTCCTGTATTGGCTTGAATGTAAGTTAAATGCGATCGCGATAAATCCCGCAGATCTGAGACAATTTCAGGTGCAATTTGATAACACAGAATGTTGAGCGCAGGATAGAGCCGTTGAAGCTCCTGAATTAGCTCGTATAGCTTGATGCGAGTTTGGAGTTTGAATGCAGTTCGCGATCGTCGATCGTGTTCCCCTCGAAATGGAGCTTCAATCTCATGGTTGAAGATATAGCGATATAGCTTTTGCTGAATTGCTTCCGGTGAATAGCACTCAATCAATCGTTGATGACCCGTAGCAGCAATTTGGGCTGCTTTTTCAGGATGAGCAAGATAGAACCAAATCTTCTCCGATAGTTCAGCTTCATCGCCATAACATTCCAAGTGAACTCCTTCCTCAAAGAGTTCAAACAATCCAGTTTCAGGACGAATGCGATCACTCAGTAAAAATCCGCCTGCCATCAACACTTCAAACACTCGCCGATTCAAGTCACCATTCAAGCTTGCATTGATTACTATCTGCGCTCTAGCATAATCTTGTAGTGAACTAATGTAATCTTTCGTTTGAATATCAATGTCAGATAGCTTCTCCAAAAGATAGTTCCGATAGCAATGAAGCTCTGATTTTGAACCCCGGAAGATAACAGTATATGTCTTCTCAGAAGCAGGCGGAATGTAAGGATCAAGCACGATCGATGCTGGCAACCAAAACACATTCTTCAAGCCTGCTTCAGCAAAAAAATGGAGATGTTGTGGGCTTTGATAAGTCCAATGGTAGTCACAGTTCAGCCGTTGACAGTAGCGAATCATCTGACTCAATCCCCCATCCCCCGGATGAAATGTGTCTCCTAGCTTCATCACGGTGGGACAGTTCAGCGCATGAAGTCCACGAGGCTGAAAAGACATGACTCGCGCCGATAAACTCACGAAATCAGGCTCGAACGGCAGGTGTTGAACGATCTGACGTACATCAAAAGAACTGCTCGAAAGTGCGATCGCCCATCCACGCTCAACGGCTTCAATCGGAGGATTTGGACAGGCAATGATCCGAAAACCCGATTGATCGAATCCAGCGATCGGAACAGGTTTGGGGTACAAAAGCAGTTCCTTGGGAGTTAGCATCACTGACGATGGCGGAGAAAGTAAAGATAGATAGAAGCTAGCATAATCGCTTTTCGCAATTTAGGAAGATGAGAACAACGAATGATTGAGAAAAAGGTATCGAATTCTTGTTGAATTGGATGGGGAATTGATGTGAATTCTCGATCGGCAAATTGGTCAAGGTTTTCCGGTTCGTTGAATTTAGTTAACCAGAATTTGAATAAGCGATCGAGGGCTTGATCATACTGTTCTAGATAATTTTGCGATCGCGTTTTCGATTTGCCGTAATGTCCATTGCCGCCATGCACCCGATACTGAACTAAAGGTTGATTGAGATAGTACTTATGGGCATTTGCGATCGAGGCTCCATAACATAAGCAATCATCTGCCCGAATTCGCCAATCTTCTAAATAAGGAATTGGAAAGATTTTCTCTAAGATATGTCGCTTGATTGAAACAGTAGAAGTCCGATGTCCAATCCAAATTCTGCGATAAAGAGTGCTAATTTTTGAGAAGCCGAGATCGCGAGTACGATCGTAACAAGTTGCAATTCGTTCTTCGTTTCCAAAAATTCCTGCACTGGTAAATAAGAAATCGCAATCAGGATGAGTTTTGTAAAATGTTAGTGCCGTTTCAAGATAAGTATTTGTATATCGATCGTCTGCATCTAAAAAAAAGATAATGTCGCCTGTTGAAGCATCAAATCCGGCTTGAAATGCAGAAAGCTGTCCCTCATTTTTATCTTTCAGAACAAGATGAACTTGATCAGATTTTGTTTTTAGAATTTCAATAGATTGATCTGAAGAACAATCATCGACAACAATAATTTCATCAGCGGGAATCGTTTGATTAATTACACTGTTGATCGCTTCAATTACATAATCTTGGTAATTATAGTTGTTAATAATAACTGAAGTTCTCATCGCAGCAATTCCTTGACTAAAGTGCGGAATGATTTTTTAGAAAAGTTTCCTTGACAAATATCCGGGCGAACATACGATCGAAGAATACTCAATTCAATATCCCTTTCGGTTAAAACTCCTGCATCTAGCGCTTCTCTAAAATACTGAAACCAAAGCTCACCAAATGGATGATTTCGCGCTTTCCAGGGCTGAGTATAGAGATTTGTATAATGAATTAACTTTGTTTCAGAATCACAAAAATCGAACTGATTCCAATTTGAATCAAGCTTAGAAATCGAAAACGGATGATACTGTAAAAAACGAGTATTCATTTGATTAAAGTCAGAATAACTATATAAATCTCGCTCAATTTCTGCACAATAATTTTCTAGATCGAATCGACAGCGATCGCAGTCAATCAGCATGACGCTCAATCCCCAAGTATCCTTTGTTTCTCGTTTTGCAAGAAAATCGCTCTCATGCAATTCACTTTCAAATAATTCAGCAATATCTGTCAAACAAACAATATCAGAATCCAAATATATCGCGCGTCCTTGATGATGACACAATTGCGGAATTAGGTAACGGTATAAACTAAATTCAGTCACATTCTGATATTTAACTTTGAGCGACATTGGAGCAAGAAATGGCTCTTCGTTGTTTCGCTCGATCGCATTATGAGTTCCATTGAGAACAAAGATATCCAACTCACGCCGAGTATGTTTTTGCAGCGAATAGATCAGAACTTTCCGCTCAACCAAGCTGGCTTCTCCTGAACCGATGAAA